>JALYYH010000150.1 GCA_030946665.1 Gemmatimonadota bacterium | reverse complement strand
GTCGACACATGGAAGAAGGTTCTGACTGAGTCGGGTTTCGATTCGATCGAGGTGCGTGAGCCGTTGCATCCGGCCACCGGAAAGCCCGCGTCGATCATTTTCATCGCCGAAAAAACGAGTCTTGCTAGGGCATGACCCCCACACTAACGTACGGCACTCTTTACCAGTAGAAACCCCGTTTCTCCCACTCGACGGGGACAACGCGACCGGAGATTGTCATGAAGCCTGACTTCGTTTGCCGCGGCGCACTCGTTCTTGCGCTCGCAATCGCCTCGCCAACTTCGCTCGTTGCGCAAGCTCCTTCGACTGGAACGATCAGCGGTCGAGTCACCGATGCTTCGATCGGGCGTGGACTGCCCGACGTGCAGATCATCGTGACGGGAACCCGAATCGGCGCCGTCACGGGGGCCAACGGCGAGTATACTCTGGTGGGCGTGCCGCCGGGACCGCGGACGATCACGGTTCGTCGCATCGGTTACCAGCCCGTGGTTCAAGCGGTGCAGGTGCTTCCCGGCGCAACAGCGACCGCGGACGTCGCACTCGGCATGAGCGCGATCAACCTCAGCGAAGTAGTCGTAACGGGAACCGGCACCGCCACGGAAAAGCGGAAGGTCGGTACGAGCATCGCCACGATCGACTCGGCGCTCATCTCGAGGTCGCAGGCTGTCACCGTCGACCAGGCGATGCAGGGAAAGATTCCGGGCGCTCAGATCACCCAGAACTCCGGCAACCCTGGTGGCGGCGGAATCTCCGTACGGCTGCGTGGCGTCAATTCATTCATATCCGGCTCCGATCCGCTCTACATCGTCGATGGCGTCATCGTCGACAATGAGTCGGGCCAGCTCGCCGACCTTGGAACGAGATCGAATCCGCAGAACCGCCTCGCCGACCTGAATCCCGACGACATCGAGCACATCGAGATCATCCGTGGCGCGGCCGCGGCGGCGCTCTACGGATCACGCGCCAATAACGGCGTAGTGCAGATCTTCACCAAGCGCGGAACCATCGGGAAGCCGCACTTCAGCTCTGTAACCCGCTGGGGTACCAGCGAGCTCCGCGCGCAACAGCCATTCAACTTCTATCGTTTCGACGTGAACGGTCTTCCGACCGCGCGCTACAACTACCAGAACGACATCTTTCACCGCGCCCCCCAGTGGGAGCAGAACATCACCGTCGAGGGCGGCAACGACCAGACCCGCTATTTCATGAGCGGGAATTTCGGCAACGAAGAAGGGATCATGCGCACGACGTCGTCCCGTCGCACCGGCGCCCGCGTAAACCTCCTGCAACAGCTCTCGTCGCGACTCGTCGCCAACGTAACGTCGAATTACATCAACACCAACAACCAGGTCCAGGCATTCGGAGAGCAAAACGACTACGGGGTCATGGGGTCGCTGTTCTTTGCCCCGACCAGCGTCGATTTTCGGCCCGTGAATGGCATCTACCCTTTGCCGCCGACACTCGGGACGAATCCCCTTCTCGCGCTCGATCGAATCCGCAATCCGCAAACGATCGAGCGTTTCATCGGAGCAACGAAGCTATCCTGGACGCCGGTCACCAATCTGGTCTTCGACTACACGATTGGCCTCGACAACACCGGCTTCGAGCAACGGCAGTTCATTCCCCGCAATGCAGTCCTCGGTGCCACCGCTCTGACCACCGGGAGAGCACAATCAGTCGTCGAGAACACGCGCATCGTGAATCAGGACGGTCTCTCGAGCTACACGTGGAGACCGATGGGACCGTTCGACCTCCGCACCACGGCCGGTTTCAACTACACCTCGCAGCGAGTCCGAATCACCCAGGCCATCGCCAACGGACTCGCTCCGGTAGGCGACCTGGTGAGCGCGGGCTCGCTGTTCAATGCGGCCCAGAGTGACATAAGCCTCCGGACGCTCGGATTCTACGGACAACAGGAGATCGCGTTCAGGGACAGGCTCTTCCTCAATGCGGCCGTCCGGTACGACGCGTCGTCTACCTTCGCCCCCTCCGAGCGCTGGCAGCGTTTCCCGAAATTCTCTGCGTCGTTCGTGGCGATCGAGAACCGACCGGGCGCGCTGAATAGTCTTCGGCTGCGCAGCGCCCTCGGCTGGGCGGGTAGCCAGCCCGGTATCCTCAACGCCTACTCGCAGTTCATAACCTTCATGCCGGCTGCCTTTGCCGGACGACCCGGCTTCGCCAACGACGTCACCTTCGGCAATCCGACGCTTCGGAATGAGCGCGCCCGCGAATGGGAGCTCGGCGCGGACGTCGGATTCCTCGGCGGCAGAGTGTCGGCTGAGGGGACGTATTACAATCGACTCGTCTCCGACCTTCTTTTCTTCCGGCCGCTTCCCAGCAGTACCGGATTCTCCCGCCAGTTCTATCCCATTGGAACGATGTCCAACAAGGGCGTCGAGCTGTTGCTGCGTACGAATAACGTCGATATCCCCAACCTCCAGTGGACGTCGACCATGACCTACTCGCGCAACAAAAACCTGGTCGAAAGCCTGACGATTCAGGACTTCCAGTCCGCGGGTGGCTATCCAAATCGCATTCGTGCCGGTGAGCCGGCCGGAGTGTTCTACGGGTCCTACGCCGCGCGCGACTGCGTCACCGGCGCGCTGCTGCTCGACTCGCTTGGGAGATATCGCCGGAGCAGCGCGGACCTCGGTGGAAACCTCGCCACGCGCCACGCTCTGAGCAATGGAACCTGCAACGATTCGATCAGTAAGGTGCTCGGCGATCCCAACCCGAAGTGGATGGGGTCTTTCCTCAACGAGTTCACGCTCGCCAAGAAGATCCGCCTCCGGGCACTGCTCGATGGGGTTTTCGGGAACAAGATCATGAACCTTTCCACTCGTGCGCAGAACGCCGGTGTGGCCAGCAACTCGAAGACATACGAGCGCGAGCTGCTGCCGTATGGCGACCCGCGGAAGCTGCCGCCCGCCTGGAACGCCCGCACTCAGGGAATCTTCGAGTACTGGATCGAGGATGGCACTTTCGTGAAGCTGCGCGAGCTGAGCGCGAGCTATACGCTCAACGCGCTTGGCGTCCGTCGCTACTTTGCCGACGGCGTGGATCTCACTCTGTCTGGCCGCAACCTGAAAGTGTGGACCAACTACAGCGGCTACGACCCCGAGATCAACCTGTTTGGAACGAACGCCGGTGGTGTAGGATCGGTGCAGACCACGGCGGCTGATAGAGGATTCGATTTTGGCGGCTACCCAATCCCCCGCGTGTGGTCGCTCAGCGCGCGGGTCACTTTCTGACGCTCGGAGAATCTCACCAATGCGAATGATGAGACAATACCTGGGCGCCGTTGCCGCGCTTACGCTTGTCGGCTGCAACCTCGATCTCCAGAATCCCAATCAGCCGACCACCGAGCAGGTGACGGGTAGCCCTGACGGAGTCATCGCTCTCGCCACCGGACTGCAGGCCCGTTTCTCCCAATCGTACGGCAACTACGCTTACATGGCCGGCCTCGTCACCGACGAGTTTGCTTCAGTCACCTCGGCGCTCATCTCAATCAGCGACGCCGAGCAGGGCGTTGTAGCTCCAGGAGCCGGGATCGCTGAGAACGTGTTCAATTCCATTTACAGGACCGTCCGCACAGCGGATGACTTGCTCACCGGCGCGAACGCGCTGGCGGGCCAGTTCGACGCCGGAACGCGCAGCGGACTTCGGGCCCTTGCGTTCGCTCTCAAGGCGGAATCGCTCGGCGAAGCTCTCCAATCCTACCAGAAGATTCCCATCAATACCTTCGGCATCACCGCACCGACGTACGTGACGCGCGCCGAGGCGCTGATCCTGGTCCGTCAGCTCCTCGACTCCGCGGAGCTGGAGATTTCGAGTACGCCCCCGAGTGCATTCTTCAACAACAACATTCTCACTCCGGGAGTGAGCCTGTCGAATGTCATTCACCTCTTTCGCGCGCGATATGCGCGAATGGGCGGTGACGATGCAGTAGCGATTGCGGCGTCGAATCTGGTGGCGCGATCCGGCCCGTCCGCGATGTCAGTGCTGACGTTTCCCGCGCCGGATGCGAATTTCTACAACAACGTGACGGGCGGCACGAACGGCATTGCGCCTCGCCGCCAGTGGAGACTTTCAATGGACCCGCGGGACCAGCGGTGGACCTGGTTCGTGACGCCATCCACCACACTCGTCGGTCGGGTGGGCGCCCTGCAGGATCCATGGACCCGTTATTCGAATCCGCGGGCACCGCTGCCGGTTTACTTCCCCGACGAAGCCCTCCTCATCAAGGCAGAGGCGTTAGCCAACACCCAGCAATACGCGCAGTCCCAGGCGGTTCTCGATTCCGTGCGCACCGATTGCACCGGAAACCGCGGCATCGACGATCCGAAAGCATGTCTCCCTCCTCTCACTGGTGCTCTGACGCAACAGCAGCTGATTGCCGAGATATACGCCCAGCGCCGGTACGAGCTACTCGGCACCGGCCTGCGTTGGGAGGATTCGCGTCGACGAAACCTGATTCGCGGCCCAACGGCAGCGCCGGCCGTACCGCTCGACGGTCAGCGCTGCTGGCTGCCGTACGCGATCGGAGATCGGAACGCAAATCCGAACGTGCCGGCAGATCCGCCGGAGCCGACGACGTACCCATCCGGCTGCACCTTCTAACGAGACCGCGATCAATGAACATCCAATCAATTAAGATCGGTTTTCTGGCGGCACTCGCCATCGCGGGGGTCGGCTGCGGTACGAAGGAGGCACCCGGCCCACTCGAGCCCACGGGAACGACAGGTCGCGTGCGATTCGTGAACCTCGTCACCGATCCGGCGCGAAATCCGGTGAACGCCATACTCGAGGGCGTTCCGTTTGGCGCAGGACTCGTCTACACCGCCTCGGCGCCGGCGAGCCTGCCGTCGCCGGCGACCGCTATCTATTCCGCGATACTGACTGGCGATCGCTCACTGGTGTTGAAGAAGACGACCGATACCAACGTGACGGTGGCGACCATCACCTTCACGATCGCGACCGGCGAGGATCGCACCGTTTACGCGACGGGCGGAACCGGCGGAGCCGCAGTTACCAGCTTCGTCACCACCGACGCGAACCCGGTTCCGACTTCCAGCCAGGTCGAGCTGCGGATCGTGAACATGTCCCCGTCAGCCGGTGCGCTCGACTATTTCGTGACCGCGCCAAACGCAGACTTGTCGACGGCGACCCCCGTCGCAACGAACCTCGCGTATCAGGGAGTCTCGCCCTACTTGGTACTTGCACCGGGGACGTATCAAGTGCGCGCATTGCCTGCTGGAACCGCGCCCGCGGCCCGTGCTGCCGGCGTTTCGATGACGATCGACAACCTCGCGCTGGCCGGTGGCACTGGTCGTACGGTTGTGACAGCTGATAGGGCGACGGGCGGCACGCCACTCACAGCTTTCGTGTTGACCGACCGCTAGCGGCGGCTAGAAGTTCGATTTGAGGCGCGGCGACCAATCGGACAGCCGCGCATCTCCCGATTGCGTCAGCTGGCGCAATCGGCCCGAGCGCTCGTCGAGCACCCAGATGCTCCTCTGCTCCCCGATGGCGCCGGTGCGGCGCGTGATGGAGAGGTGACGACCGTCGGGCGCCCACGCGGGATCTTCGTTTTCTCCTTCGTTGGTGAGCTGCCGCATCACCCTATCCCGGACGCCGATCGTCCAGACCTGGAAGTCCCCATTCTGCTGCTGGAACGCGATCTGGTCGCCAGCCGGCGACCAATCGGGGCCGGTCCGATAGCTCCGCTTTCCCACGACCACCGGAGTCAGGAGCCTCAGTCCCTTGCCATTCACGTTCATTGTGTAAAGCTGCGGCGTCAGCGGGACCGGCGACATGAACACGATCTGCTTTCCATCCGGACTGAAGCTCGGCGACGTTGTCTCGAATCCCGTGCGTCCCACGAACGGCTTCGCCACTGAATCCTCACCAGTCGCGCTCGCAATAACCAATGTCGCGGGGGAATCCCCGCCCGCAGCCCATACGATGTTCTTTCCGTCCCTGGTGTAGACCGGCGTGATGTTGAGTCCGCGACTGGAGGCGGCAAGCAGCCGGGGGCGCAGCGTGCGCAGATCGATCTGCGCGATCCGGGTGCCTCTGTCATCGGCATCTGCGTAAACGATGGATCTGCCTGAGGGATGCCATGCTGGAGACAGCGCGGCACCAACGGTGGGCAGTATCCGTTCATTCGCGCCGTCACTGTCGATGACCTTCAGCAGTTTCCCCTCGACGAACGCGATCCTGGTCGACGCGATTCCGCGGGTGCCCGTTATCCAGCGTTCCAGCTCGTCGCTGACGTTGTGGATGGTAAAGCGCCGCTCGCGCGTGGCAGAGTCTCGCACGAGCGAATCCCGCGATGCCAACCGCGCGAACACCGAATCGAAACGCATTGTGTCTCGCGCTGCCGCGGCCCGCAGCATCGCGTCGCGTCGATCCAGCTCGCGAGTGAGAGAATCGCGGGTGGCTTCGCTGAGGCGCGCCGCAACGCGTTGGCCGGGATGCTCGAGGGGAACCGGGCGTAGTGCTTCGCGCGCAAGGCTGTCGCGAGCGACCGAGTCCGCCGTGAGGGCAGCGTTGGTAGCGCGCGTGCGCTGGTTGAGCAGGGCGGACAGCGAGTCGCGCAATGCGGGCAGCCTGGTGGACGGAAGCCTTGGCAGCCTGAACACTCCCTGCTGACGCAAGGTGCCCTTCGGGTCGAAGATCTCGACCTGGAGCCCTATCGGCGTTGGTCTCGCGCGGACGACGAAGGCGGCGCGCGTCTGCGCAATTGGTGAGAAATTGATCCTCCTCTCGCCGGGTCTCCAGATATCCGCCATGGTGGTGCTGTCGAGAATCAGCGGCTGGATGCGATCGCCGTAGTCGAAGTCTCGCTGAATGATGGTGCGGGTCGAATCGCCTTCGGTGGTATCGATCTGCAGGACGACAACGGCCACCGGAACTTCCACCGGGCGCTGAGGCATGGGGCGAGGCCTGATTTGTCCGAACGCCGCGGGGGCGAACGCAAAAAAGGTTGCCGCCCCCAGCAGAAATCTGCGAATGATCATTTAAGCTTCAAATGTATGCGCTTCCACAAGGGGAGACCGTAGCAACGGCAAAGCCGCGGAGGAAGAATCCCCCGCGGCTTTGTCGTGATCGGGTTGCTCGTTACTTCGCCAGATGGAACTGAAACGGCATCTGCACGAGCTGTGGGACTTTCTTGCCCCCGATCTGCGCCGCCGAGAATCTCATACGGGGGAGCGCATCCTTCACGGCGGCGGTGAACGCCGGGTTACTCGAATTCAGGATCTTGAGAGAGCCCCCTTCGTAGCGGCCGCTCTCGTTTACTACGAACTGCGCCAGCACCTGACCCTCGACGCCCGATGCCCTGAGCGACGACGGATATTCCGGGGCGTCTCCGCCGATCTTCTCGACTGGCTTCTCGACCTGGAACTCCATGTACGGGCCGTGGTCCGCTTCACCCGCTGACTTGCCGGTGTCGCCTTCCTTGCCGGTGCCGCCCTTCACGCCGTTGTCAGAACCACCAGCGACGCCCTTGCCGCTGAAGTCCTTCTCATTGGTGATCGCCTTCGACAGGTCGATCGCGGGCAGCGTGGTCGGAATGTTGACCGGCGGCGGCAGAACCTTGAAGCCCTTCGGCGGCGCCGGAGCGACTTCCTTCGGCAGCTTGGGCAGGTCTACGACCTTCGGAGCCTTGGGCTTCGGCTTGGGCGCTTCCTTCGGCGGAGGCGGCTCTTTCTTTGGTGGCGGCGGGACGTCTTTCTTTACCGCCACAAAGCTGACCTTCTCCTCACGATTCTTGTCGGCCTTTCGGGCCCCGGCTCTGGCCGTCGCGAAAATCGCCAGAAAGAGGATGAGCGAGTGCAGAACTATGCTGAATATGGTCCCCCCGGGGGACCTCTTTTTATTGTCTGGTTTTGATTCGAGTAACCTCATGTTGCTCCCCTGTTGATGCTGCCTTCGTATATAGCAAACGTCCGGCCAATAAGGTCCTTCTTGGGGCTCAAAAAACCCCAAACTTTTGGCACGATTTTCCGCTACTGATGAGCTAAAATCACGGCATCACTGGCGCCGCCCAAAGACAACCGCGGATCAGGGGGCTAAATGCAAAAAGGACGCGGGTTTAGCCGCGTCCTCAGGTGCAAGTCTAGTGTATCGTTTCGGCAGCGCTAGCGCTTTGTTGTCTTCTTCGTGGCGGGAGACTTTTTTGGAGCCCGTTTTACCTGCGCTTGGGCAGGCGTGACAGGGGCGGGAGCGAGCCCTTTTATGCCCGCTCGACGGGTGAGAATTCCGCACACGGATTCGAAGGCGTTTCGGCCTGCCGTCCCGAGTTTCGGACGGTCCCAAACCATGTGGGCCTGGTCGCGCGGATCCACCTCTCCTTCGTCCCGGACGAGGATGTTATTGCCCGCGTATACCGTGCTCCGGACGCGCTTTATCCGAACCGGTGAGCACCGCACATAAGCCCTCTCGACCAGCCGGCTGTACTGCTTCTTGTTCTCGAGCACCCGCGGTCGACTGTAGTCCCAGCTCGTGATGGTGGTCCAGGTCCCCGGCGACTGTAGCTGAACACTCGCCGTGTCGAAGATGACGCTGACATCGCTATCCCTGTAGACTTGACGCCACGGAGCCTGAGCGTGCGCCACTAAGGGCGCAATGATGAACGCCGCTGACAAAACAATTGTGCTGACATTGCGAATCATGAAATCTCCATGGGTCCGCCACACCGGCTGTAATCGAGGTGACAGCGTGAGGACCGATCTTAGTAGGCTTGGATTATATACACCCACAACACGCAGGCGCCACTCGCCGAGCGAATGAAATTTAAGATCTCCCGCGCACTTGGTCCGGCAGCAATGGCGTTGGCCATGGCGATCGCGCTCTTTCTCCTCCAGCGCGAGCTGAAGACGTATGACTATCGCGATCTCATGCGACAGGTGTGGGTGCTTCCCCACTCCCACCTCGCGCTGGCGTTGCTTCTCACCGCGGTCGCCTACGCCGTGCTTCCCGGATACGACGCGATCGCGCTCTCGTACGTGGACCACCCGCTGCCAATGCGGCGCATCGCGTTCGGGTCCTTCATCGCCTACGCCCTCAGCCACAGTCTTGGCTTTCCGCTTCTGAGCGGAGGGCCCGTGAGATACCGGTTCTGGAGTGTCTGGGGGCTCTCGACGTCGGAGATCGCACAGGCAATCAGCTTTGCTGGCGCGACGTTCCTCATTGGAATGATCGCGGTTGCCGGCGCGGTGTTCCTGCTCGAGCCGCAATCGACGATCCAGCTGCTCCATCTGCCGTTTGGCTCGCTCAAGCCGCTCGGCGTCTTTTGTCTCGCGCTGGTCGCCGGATATCTCGTGTTGAGCGCGACCCGCACCAGAACCGTGCGCTTCCTGGACTGGCAGTTTCCGGTTCCGTCCACTCGTCTCGCTCTCGCTCAGCTGTCGGTGGCGATTGTCGACTGGACCACCGCCGGCGCAGTGCTCTACGTGCTTCTTCCTTCGGGCTATCGCTTGGCTTTCCTGCCCGTGCTCGGCGTTTTTCTCATCGCACAATTCGCCGGAATTCTTAGCCACGTTCCGGGTGGCCTCGGAGTATTCGAGGCGATCGTGGTGGTACTGCTCCGAGGGCGGATTCCGGCCGCATCCATCGTCGGAGCATTGGTCGCGTATCGAGCAGTGTACTATCTCCTCCCGCTCGTGATCGCGCTCGCGATCCTCATTGCGTTCGAGGTACAGCGCCAGCGTGATCGGGTCGCCGAGGTCGCCACGATCGCTGGCGGAATCGTCGGCCGATGGATACCAGCGCTGCTGCCGCAGATTCTCAGCCTCACCACTTTCGTGGCTGGAGTGATCCTGATCGTTTCCGGCGCGACACCGGCGGTGCGTGGTCGGGAATACGCATTGGACGCGGTCCTGCCGCTTGGAGTCATCGAGCTCTCGCATTTCGCCGCCAGTCTGGCCGGAGCGGCGCTGATAATTCTTGCGTGGGCCATCAGGCGCAGGCTAGACGCCGCATACAGCCTGACCATTGCGGTGCTCGCGATGGGAATCGTTACTTCGCTGCTCAAGGGCCTCGACTGGGAAGAAGCGTTTGCGCTCGCGCTCGTCCTTGCCGCGCTGCTTCCATCGCGGCGCGTGTTCTACCGCAAGGCAGCCATCACGAGCGAGCCCTTCAGCAACGAGTGGATCGCGGCTGTCGTCCTCGTCGGTATCGTCACTACGTGGCTCGCCTTCTTCTCGTATCGCAACCTCAACGTTACCAGCACTATCTGGCTCCAATTCAGTGGAGGAGGCGACGCGCCGAGATCGCTGCGAGCAATGATCGGGGTGCTCGGAGCGCTGATGCTCTTCGCGCTGATTCGGAAGCTGCGCCACGCCGAGGTTGATCCGGAACCCCCCTCGCCGCGGCAGCTGGATCTCGCCGCGCGCATCGCCGCGTCCTCTCCCGAGACGATCGCCAACCTCGCCATCCTCGGCGACAAATCGCTGCTATTCAGCGAGTCCGGCAGGAGCATGATCATGTACGGCGTCGCTGGCCGAAGCTGGGTCGCGCTCGGCGATCCACTTGGCGTCGAGAGCGAGCGCAGCGAGCTGGCGTGGAGATTCCGGGAGAGCGCAGACCGGCATGGCGGCTGGCCGGTCTTCTACGAGGTCGGCGCCAGGAACCTCCCCATCTACATCGACCTTGGCCTCACGTTGTTCAAGCTCGGCGAGGAGGCGATGATTCCCCTGAGCGACTTTTCTCTGGACGGCGGATCCCGCAAGGCATTGCGGCGCACGCGTAAGGATTCGTGCAAGGCTGGCGCGACGTTCGAGATGATTCCGGCGCAGGACACCCACCATTTCATTCCAGTACTCAAGCAGGTTTCAGACGAGTGGCTGGCAACAAAGCGCACCAAGGAGAAAGGATTCTCGCTGGGCCGTTTCAACGAACGCTATCTCCAGAGCTCCCCCGTAGCGCTGGTCCGCGTTGGTGACGCCGTCGTCGCGTTCGCGAATGTGTGGCTTGGCGCCGACCACACCGAGATCTCCGTCGACCTAATGCGTTACACCGAGGTGGCGCCTCCGGGAGTGATGGAATTCCTGCTGATCGAGCTGATGCTGTGGGGGAAGGAAAACGGGTATCAGCGATTCAATCTCGGCATGGCTCCCCTTTCCGGGATCGAAAATCGCAGCCTGGCGCCAATGTGGAACCGCGTCGGCGCTTTGCTTTTCAGTCGCGGCGAGCCGTTTTACAACTTTCAGGGACTCAGGCAATACAAGGAAAAGTTCGATCCGATCTGGGAGCCGCGCTATCTGGCATCACCGGGAGGTCTGGTACTGCCCAGAATTCTTACGA
>JALYYH010000096.1 GCA_030946665.1 Gemmatimonadota bacterium | reverse complement strand
CCCGGAGGGGGTGCGCGCTGGGCGCTCAACGATCCGGAGCGTCAGGTCGACTTCGGATATCTAGCCGTCCATCGCACTGCGGAAATCGCGAAGTTGCTTGCGAAGGCCTTTTACGGGAGCGGGCCGCAATACTCGTACTTCTCAGGCTGCTCGAACGGAGGACGACAGGGCCTGATGGAGGCGGAGCGTTTCCCTGACGACTTCGACGGGATCGTCAGCGGCGCTCCGGCAGCGCAAATGAGCAAGACCGGCGCATCGTTTCTGAAGAACATGCAGTCCATTTTTCCCGATCCCTCCTACTTCGAGCACCCGCTCATCACGCAAGCGAATCTCGATCTCATCTCCGCCAGAATACTCGAGGCCTGCGACGCGCTCGATGGCGTGAAGGACGGAATCATCGATGATCCTCGTGATTGCAAGTTCAAGCTGTCATCGGTGAACCAGTGCCCGGGCGACAATGCCGCCGCCGATTGTCTGACAACGGCACAGCGGGCGGCAATCGCGCGAGTTTACGCACCGACTACCGACGACCGCGGGCGAGTGATCTACCCTGGGCAGACCTTCGGAGGAGAAAATCTCCGCGGGGGATGGGTGCCATGGCTCACTGGACGCGATTCAACGCTCATGCGCGAGGTTCACGTACCGACCGCACAAGCGATGTTCGTGACGGAAGGGGCGAAGTACTTCATGTTCAGCGATTCGACCTGGGACTACAGCCGGTACAAGGGGTCGCTGGCGAGAGACGCGAAGCGATGGGTTGCGATTCTCGATTCTGACAACCCCGACCTTTCGCGCTTCGCCAAACGGAAGGGGAAGCTCATTCTGTGGCACGGCTGGTCTGATCCCGCGCTTAGTCCCTTGGCGACGATCGACTACTACAAACATGTACTGGCCCGTGATTCTCGAGCGCACGACTACGTGCGTCTTTTCATGGAGCCAGGTGTGTTGCACTGCGGCGACGGTCCCGGACCGAGTGATGTGCCGTGGACAGACGTCGTCGCCGGCTGGGTAGAGAAAAGTCAGGCACCGGATCAGGTGATCGCGACAAAAATGGATTCCACTGGCAAAACGATCAGGACGCGCCCGCTGTGCTCGTATCCACAACGCGCAGTCTACACGGGAAAGGGAAGCACGGACGACGCCGCGAGCTTCGTGTGTCGGAAACCGAAGTAGGCTCCTGCACCATTCGCCGCTGCGGGCCCGATGACGCGGACACAATCGCATCGCTTGGGGCGCGGCTGTTCGTGCAGGCGTACGGCCCGACTCACCCGGAACCTGAACTGAGTCGATATCTCGGCCGCGCCTATTCTGTCGAGACCATTGCCGGCGCTATCGAGCGCGAGGGGAGCTCGGTTTTCGTAGCCGAGGATTCAGGCGGACACCCCGTCGCGTACGCGCACATGTGTGAAACGGTAGAATATCCGGGTGGCGTAGACGCCCGCCGCGCATTCGAGATCGTGCGCTTTTATGTGGATACAGCATGTCAGGGCCGCGGCGTCGGCGCCGCGCTCATGAGTCACTGCTGCGAAGTTGCGAAGAGGGCCGGCGCAGACACCATCTGGCTGCAGGTCTGGTCGCAAGCGCCGTGGGCGATCGGATTCTACAGCCGGATGGGATTCGATGTGGTTGGAAAAAAGCCGTTCTATTTTGGCGAGCGCGTGGACGAGGACCACGTCATGGCCCGCGCGCTTTGATATCGGCGTAGCCAGAAAATGCGTCGTTGCCGACGCATTGTTCGCGTCGCTACGATCGATTCACTGGGTCGTTTCCTTGCAGGAAGATTACAGGAGTCGTGGTCTTGACAAGCACCCCACGAACTTATAGCGTGACGCACTGGCGCGGTGCATCAGCTCGTCATCCGCGGATTTGATTCGCGGCCGCGGCTGGCAGATGACACTGTGATACTGCGAGCAGTTCCACGGACGCGTGCCGCTACGACGAGGAGACGGTATGATCAAGTGGCTTCTGATGCGCGCCCCTGCGATAAGGGACGTATGGCGGGCCGTGTCGGTGGGTCGCGCCGCTATCACCGTAGCACTCGTGTCGAGCACGCTGGCTCTCGCTCCACCTCCAGCCAATAGCGTTGCTCCGGGTCACCACCCTCCCCCGAACAACACCGGACCTTATGCCGCCTCCGCGATAAGACTTCCGAGCACCCGATCGACGTACGGCATAACGGTGCCCGATCACTACCGGCAGCTGATGCTGACCCGGTTCAACAAGACCTTGATGATTCCCGCGTTCGCGCGGAAGTACTCACTACCGTGCTCCGCCTGCCATACAACCTGGCCCGAGCTCAATAGCTTCGGGCAGAAATTCCGTGACAACGGATACCAGCTCGGAAACGATCGCGACGCTCCCATCTGGCAGAACCCGGCTTACTGGCCAGTCGCGGTTCGCACGACACCGCAGTGGCATCTGGAGCGCACATCGCATCAGCCTGTTGACATTGTCCCGGGCGACGCGGCGAGTGGTTCCGTTGAGCACACCATCACGCAGGCCGGGTTCGATCTCTCCGGAGTCGACCTGCTCTTCCTCGGAACGCTCCACAAGAACATATCGTTCGGCTTCATTCCATCGTCCAACAACACTGGAGGCTTTCACCTCGAGGCCGCCTACGTGCGCTTCAACAATTTGCTCGACACGCACTGGGCGAACGTCAAGCTCGGAAAGTTCGAGCTCGACAATCTCGTCTCGGAGAAACGATTCCTGTTTCTCTCCGCCAACGGTGGGATCTATCAGAATTACCACTTTGTGCCCGCCGGTGACGCCACTTCGTTCGGGCTGGGCGACAACCAGCTCGGCGTCGAGTTCTCGGGGCATTCGGAAAACAGTTACACGCGGTACGGTGTCTCCATCCTCGGGAACACGGACGGCGCGGTAGGCTTTGCCGGAGGCAGCCACGCCTACGATGCCGCGCTTACCCTCAGTCAGGCTTTCGATGCGGGCAATCTGGGCATTCAGCGCATTGGTGCATACGCCTACCTCGGGCAGCGGCCGACAATGTTCGAGACGAGCGCCGGCGCTGTCATACCCGGAACCGGATCGTCGAACAAGTCGTTTCAGCGATACGGAGTTGCAGGCGACTTCTTTCTGGGCAACCTGGAATTTCTCCCGCTCTACCTGCGCGCTCAGGACGACGCGTACCTCGGCACCGCGACTCCTGGTAATCAGCCGCTGCCCGCTGGCGCGAGAGCGCCGCAGTGGAACGGAGGCTTTTTGGAGCTCCATTACTATGTAAATCCCCAGATGATCTTTACTCACCGCAGTGAGTTCATTCGGATGTCACAACAGGCTCTGCCGTCCACGCCGAGCAATCTGGGAAATATCGACGCCTATACCTTCGGGTATCGCTGGTATCCGATGATGACGAGCCGAACGGGCCTGGCTTGTCATACGGAGTACTCGATGGTGAAGGCAATCGGATCCGTTCCTCTGAGCGGGCAGGGAGTAGGTTTGCCGCCACTGTCGCCAGCCACGCCGGTCTGGAGCCGCTCGCTGTTGTTCGCGCTCGATTTTGCTTTCTGAGACGGGGAGGCTCGTCATGAGACTGGGAACTTTCCACCAAAAGTTTCTCTGCAATTTGAGCGTCGCGCTTTGCTTCATGAGCGCGCCCGTGATCTCTGCTCAGGAAAGTCACGTCGGAACCCTGACCGGAAACGCTGCTTCTGGCAGGCCGGAATATCGTCGCTATTGCGTCGGCTGTCACGGCCAGGACGGGGATGGCCTCGGGGAAAACGCGCAGTGGATCGATCCCAAGCCCCGCGATTTCACGGCGGCAGTCTTCAAGTGTCGATCGACTCCCACCGGCACGCTACCAACCGACGAGGATCTGGCGAACTCGATCCATCGTGGATTCGTCACGACCAACATGCCGTCGTGGCTTCCACTTACCGGTCAGGTTCGTGCGGACCTGGTCGCCTACATCAAGTCGTTCTCACCGCGGTGGAAGCAGGGTCACGGAGCGCCAATAAACATTCCGCCCGAGACTCCGGCCACCGTGGAGAGCATGCTGCGCGGCAGGGCACTCTTCCAGAAAATGGAATGCTGGAAGTGCCATGGGCCTGCGGGTCATGGGGATGGCCCATCTGCCTCCACCCTCACCGATAGCAAGGACAACCCAATCCGGCCGTATAACTTTGCGACTGGAACCCGCTTCAAGTGTGGCGAGACCAACCAGGACTTGTATCGCGTATTCATGACGGGCCTCGACGGAACACCGATGCCGTCCTTTGCCGACAACCTCAAGCCGGCCGAGGCGTGGGATCTCGTTCATTTCCTGCGAACGCTCCAGCCGGTAAAGACACCCGAAGCCATGGCCTGGAAGGAGTGGCTCAAATCTCATCCGAGCTCGCTGACGCCGATCGGCGCAGAGACAGAGCAGCACTGATCCTCAACTCATTACCCGAGAAGTGACACCAGATGCATAAAAGAAACTTTTCCATTCTCGCGATTGTGGTTCTCGTTTCTTCGGCTGCCAGTACGCGGGGAGGCAGATTCACCGGGTACACGACTGCTCCCGGCAACGTCGAGGGGACGATCAGCTTTACGGGAACTCCTCCGAAAATGAAGCCCATCGACATGGCGAAGGAACCTTCGTGCGCCAAGCAGCACGCGACGCCAGTGATGACGGAAGCCGTCGGAGTGCGGCCGGGGAATACTCTGGAGGATGTCGTGGTCTATGTGTCGGGCGGCGATAAGGGAGCCCCGGCTTCGAAGCCCGTGATCTATGATCAGAAGGGGTGCCAGTACATCCCTCACCTGGCTGCGATGGAGGTCAATCAGCCGCTGGAGATCTACAATCACGACCAGACTTCGCATAACATCCATCCGCTGGCGAAAGTGAACTCCGAGTGGAACAAGTCCCAGCCGCCCGGATCGCCACCGATCAAGACGACCTACGAAAAACCCGAGTTCATAGCGGTCAAGTGCAACGTCCACCCCTGGATGCACGGATACTTCGCCGTGCTCGGGACCTCGCATTACTCGGTGTCCGACGACGACGGCAAGTTCAGCCTGAAGGGACTGCCGCCGGGGAAGTACACACTCACTGCCTGGCAGGAGAAATTCGGAACCCAGACACAAGACGTGACGGTCACCAGCGGCGGGACCGCCAAAGCCAATTTCACCTTCAAGGCGACGCCCTACTAAGCGCCAAGGACCCGTTGAGGGCGTAAAGGAGCATCAGCGTCGTGGGCAAAATCTTCGCGATCGTAGTGGCGATCATCACAATCGTCTCGACCGCGATCTTTGTCTCTCATGTCTGGTGGCTGCCGCCGGATGTATCGCAGGCGGGCGCGGGAATAGACCACGCCATCTCGGAGACGATGATTTCCTCCGGCATCCTGTTCGTGGTGGCCCAGCTGGTGCTGGCTGCGTTCGTCTGGCGCTTCGCCGACAATAAGGACCGCAAGATCAAGATCTTTCCCGGCGGCGCCACTCCAATGGTAGCCGGCGCCGTCATTCTCGTTGGTGCGGAAATTCTCGCGCTCACGCTGGTGGGCTCGAAAATATGGGCGAGTATTTACATTTCCCCCGCCGATCCCCATTCGCTCAAGATCGATGTTCAGGCCGAGCAGTTCGCCTACTATTTCAGGTACGCGGGCCCCGACGGCAGATTCGGCCAGCTCCATCCGGAGCTCATCGACCCGTCCACCGGAAACTTCATGGGGTTGGACCCGGCTCATGATACCGCTGCCCGCGACGACATCGTTGCAGCAACACTGGTAGTGCCGGTCAATACGCCAGTCCTGCTCGAGCTGCATGCAAAGGACGTGAGTCACGCGTTCTACGTGCCGGAGCTGCGGATACAGCAGGACTTCGTTCCGGGCCTGGTGATTCCGCTCCATTTCACCGCGACCCGCCTTACGAAGAGCGAAATCGTGTGCACCCAGCTTTGTGGTCTGGGGCACTACAACATGCGCGCCTATCTCGAGGTGATGAGTGCGGACGACTTCAAGAAATGGTTGAATGAGCAGTCCGGTCAGTAGTCACTCGGCCGGCCCTCGGGGCTTCTGGCGCAGGTACGTCTTTAGTCTCGATCACAAGGTGATCGGGCGGCAGTATCTCGATCTTTCACTGGTCGCCGTCACGACGGGGATGATTCTTTCTTGGCTGATGCGGATGCACCTCGGCTGGCCGGCGCGCTCAATACCGGGCCTCGGCGCAATTGCGCCGGAGGCAGCAGGTGGGATCATCACTCCCGAGTATTACCTGTCGCTGATGACGATGCACGGCACCATAATGGTGTTCTTCGTGCTGACCACAGCGCCCTTTGCCGGGTTCGGAAACTTCATTCTTCCGATTCAGATCGGCGCGGAAGACATGGCGTTTCCTCGATTCAACATGATGTCGTTCTGGGTGACATTCCTGGCGTTCATCGTCCTCATCACCGCTTTCTTCGTCCCGGAAGGCCCGCCACTATCCGGATGGACGGCGTACGCTCCACTCAGCGCCGTGGGCAAAGATGCCGGGCCGGGCCAGGGCTGGGGACAGACCCTTTGGGTGATCTCGATCGGAACCTTCTGCATCGCGCAGCTGCTGGGATCGCTCAACTTCATCGCCACGACACTCGATCTTCGAACAAAGGGCATGTCGCTGGGCAGAATGCCGTTTTCCACCTGGGCGTGGTTCATAACTTCGGTGATTGGCCTCATAGCCTTCTCGGTGTTGCTGCCGGCCTGCGTCCTTCTTCTCCTCGACCGAGTGGCCGGCACCAGCTTCTTCATTCCAGCGGGCCTGGTGATAAGCGACCGGCTGCAGCCGCACGCGGGCGGGTCGCCGCTACTGTGGCAGCATCTCTTCTGGTTCTTCGGGCATCCTGAGGTCTATATCGCGATACTGCCCGGCTTCGGGATTGTCTCGCACATTCTACCCGCGGTGACCAGGAAACCGTTATTGGGACCGCGCGTGTTCATTGCGTGCATGATAGCGATCGCGTTTCTGAGCTACACGGTGTGGGGCCACCACATGTTCATGAGCGGAATGAATCCCTTCTCCGCGACGGTGTTCTCGGTCCCAACGCTCATCATCACGATTCCTGCCGCCATCACCACGCTGCTCTGGATCGGAACTATTTACGGGGCGAAGCTGCGCTTCAACACCGCTGCTCTATTCTGCCTTGGCTTTGTTTCAGTGTTCGTAAGTGGCGGAATCAGCGGATTCTTCCTCGCGCAACCGGCGATCGACAGCTACCTGCACGGCACTTATTTCGTGGTGGGACACTTCCACTTCGTGATGGGTGTGGCGGCGATGTTTGGAATCCTGGCGGGCACCTACTTCTGGTTTCCAAAGATGTTCGGCCGCATGATGAACGAAAGGCTGGGCAAGATCCACTTCTTCCTCACGTTCATCGGTGTCTACTGCATCTTCATGCCGATGCACTACCTCGGGCTTGGCGGCAACGTGCGCCGATATTCCGCTTTCACCGTCGACTACATGAAGGGCTCCGTCCCGCTGCACCGATTCATCACCGTCGCTGCGCTACTCACGGGCGCTGCCCAGCTCGTTTTCTTTTACAATCTTTTCAGAAGCAGGTTTCGCGGACAGATCGCGACTGACAATCCGTGGGAGGCGACATCGCTCGAGTGGACGACCAGCTCGCCACCTCCGCACGACAATTTCGGGGGGCATCATCCGGTGGTCTATCACGGCCCCAACGAATACGGAGTGGCCGGGGAGAACGGGGATTACATCATGCAGACATCTCCGGAGCCCGGGCCCCGGGCGCCGTCTTCGGCTGCGGTCGCCGCTTCGTGACTGCCGCGGCGGTGAAGTCGCCAACAGCGCCCGCGCAAACCGGAGTCTGGGTCGGTATCGCGGCGATCACGATGTCGTTCGCTGCCTACTCCAGCGCTCTGATCGTGCGGCAGGGGGCGAATCCCGATTGGCAGCATTTCGCTCTGCCGCGAGTCCTCTTTTTCAATACGCTGGTCGTGCTGGTGAGCACCGCAGCATTGTACGCAGCGAGACCACGGAGGCGAGCGACGGTGGACAGGGCTGGCACCCTGATCGCGGTCGACGCGCCTCATCTCGCCTGGCTCTACACCACCATCGTCCTGGGACTCCTGTTTCTCGTGGGACAAGTCTCGGCATGGCGCAATCTCGCCGGGCAGGGCCTGACGCTGGCGTCGAGTCCGAGCAGCTCTTTCTTCTACCTGCTGACCGCGATGCACGGCATTCACCTGCTAGGTGGTCTTGCCAGTCTCTCCTACGTCGCGTATCGCGTACGCCGCACAAGCGCGGAACGTTCGGCGCTCGCATACAGAGCCGCATCTCTCTACTGGCATTTCATGACTGCGCTCTGGCTCTATTTGTTCTGTCTGCTCGTCGCCCGCATCTAGCCCACCGGAGATACGCGTGGCCCACGCTGAGATGACTATGCGGCACCCAGACGTAGCGACCGCCGAGGAGCGACCTTACGGAGTTCCCACCCGAAAGCTGGTGATGTGGCTATTCATCATCGCCGATGCGGCAACATTCGGCGCGATCCTCTTCGCTTATGGGTATGTGCGCGTCGGCAGTCCGGACTGGACCCGGCCATTCGCGTTCTTTCCCACGATTCTGAACGGAATCATCATGACGTTTGTGTTGCTCACGAGTAGCCTCACGATGCTGGGAGCGGTTCGCGCCGCCAGCGCCGGCCGGCCGACCGCCTTTCGTTGGCTCGGTGCAACGATCGTGTTGGGACTGACCTTCGCCGGTCTGCACCTGCGCGAATGGTTCGCCATGATCCGCGACGGCTGGAGTCCCAGCCACAATCCCCTGGGTGGGTCTCCCCTCTTCGGCGCAGCGTTCTTCGGCATCACCGGCTTGCATCTCTTACACGTGGTTTCCGGCGTGGTTGCCATCGCAGTGATCACACTGCTTTATCGGCGCGGCCGACTGAGCGCCAGCTACATCGAAACAACTGGGCTCTACTGGCATTTCGTGGATCTCGTCTGGATGTTCGTCTTCCCGCTTGTTTACCTCCTCAACGCGCGCTGACCGGAGATGGGACAGATGCGGAGCGCTGAGTCCGTTGGCAGTCCAGGAATGAGATTTTACGTAGTCCTTTGGGCCGGCCTGTTGGGAATCGTGATAGTGGAGGTGACGCTCACCTACGCGCACCTTGTGCCGCTGACGCTCACGATATCGCTGGTCGGGCTCGCTCTCATCGAGGCTGGCGTGGCGCTGATGTACTTCATGCACCTGAGGTACGAGCGGCGAATTCTCTTCTGGAGCCTCATTCCAGCTCTCGTATTCGTGCTCGTGATGTTCGATCACTTTTGGCCCGACGCATTCCGCCTGACGTCGCTGAGGCTTCCGGCTACGGCCAGCAGTACGCCGGCAGGCGGCGGATAGATGAACCGCTACATGCCGGGGATGCTGACTTCGATGCTCGTGCTAATCGTGCCGGCGTTTCTCATCTGCGTCGGTCTGACGGTGATGGCTTATCGTCGATGGAAGTCACCGGAGTAGGGACGGGCGTTGAATGTCTCAGCCAAAATTGGTCGCAAGAGAAATCCGGTAATCGGCGACCGCTGGTCATCAGTAAAGCATCTAGCCTCTGCCGCAGGTGAGGGAGCGCAGGCCGTGAACTACATATTCCGCCACCGCACTGAGGTGCGCTGACGAAATCGGAGTTTCGCATCGCTCCAAAGGTTCGCTAATTTCCCCGCTACATGTCTGTCCACCCACGGCGCGATGCTGCGCGACCACGGGCTCGCCCTGAGGACCTTCCCCTCCACGAGGATGTCCGCTGGCTCGCCGCTGCCCTCGGCCGGGTGATTCAGCGGCTCGAGGGCAAGGACTCATTCGAGATCGTCGAGCAGCTGCGTGTTGCGACCCGAGCGCGGCGCCACCGCGAGCCGGGTGCTCCCTCGCTCGAGGATCTGCTCAGTCAGGTCGACGGTCTCACTGTGGACCAATGCGCGATGGCCGCGCGCGCCTTTACGCTGTTCTTTCTCCTCATCAACACCGCCGAACAGACACACCGCGTGCGGCGCCGCAACGCGTACCTCGGCAAAGGAGCGGTTGTTCTTCAGCCGGCATCGGTGCGCTGGTCGATGCGAAAGCTCCGCGAGATGGGACGCTCCGCCGAGCAAGTCGAGCGCGCAATGCTTGGCCTCGATGTGCGTCCGGTTCTCACCGCGCATCCGACGGAATCGACTCGCAGCACTCTGCTCGGACTGCAAGCGCGTGTGGCGGAAAAGCTCCTCGAGCGAGAGCAGGCTCCGGCTGACGAAGCGAGGCTGATCGACCAGGAGCTCGAAGGCGAAGTCGAGCTGCTCTGGCTGACGAGTGAAGTGCGTCAGGACAGGCCATCGGTGCTCGACGAGGTGAGCGCCGCCCTCTGGTATCTGGAGACACGACTGCTGGACTCTGGCGCGCACGTCCACACGGCGCTCGCTCTCGCGTTCGAGGAAGAGTTCTCGCGCTCTGCCGACGCCTTCCGCCTCTCCGTGCCTTTGCGCTGGGGAACCTGGGTCGGCGGAGACCGCGATGGAAATCCCTACGTGACTCCCGACATCACCGTCGCCACCGCACGTCGCGCGAGCCACGTGATTCTGGGAAGGTATCGCAAAGCTCTCGACGAGCTGGTGCAGCGTCTTTCATTGTCCGCTGAGTTCACTCCGCCGTCTGCCGCGCTGTCGAAATCGATCGACGAGGACAGGCACCTGCTGCCGGATATATGGAAGAGGAACAGGAAGCGGAATGCGGACGAGCCCCTCCGCCTCAAGCTCAGTTTCATGGCGGGACGAATAGAGGCGACGCGACGGCTCGTAGCTTCACGCGATGCCGGGCGTATCCGGGTGGAACGCGCCGCGTACACTGATGTCGCCCCGTTCGAACGAGACCTGATTCTGGTGCGCGACTACCTGGTTGGCGCCGGAGCAATTCAGGCGTGTCAAACCACTCTTGATCCATTCATCGCCGGCGTGCGAGCGCACGGCTTCCATGGCTTCATGATGGATGTGCGTGACCACGCCGACGTGCACGCGGCGGCCGTTGCCGAGCTCACGTCGAAGGGGGGAACGAACAAGGTCGACGGCAATCGCCTGCGTGCCATTCTTCTCGCTAAGAGGCGGACGCGAAAAATCAAGCTCTCTGTCTCGACCGAGACGCGCCAGGTGATTGCCACCTTTCGCGCAGTCCAGACGATCCAGGATGAGGCCGGTGAGGCAGCGGCCTCTACTTACATAGTATCGATGACGAGGTCACCCGACGACCTCCTTCGTGTCCTCGTACTCGCGCGCGAAGCGGGTCTCGTCGATCTCTCCGGCAAAAAGCCAAAATCTCGCATCGACGTCGTTCCGCTGTTCGAGACGCTGGACGATCTCGATCACGCCCCACTCATCATGGGCGCGCTTCTCGACGATCCCGTCTACGCGCGGCAGCTCGAGGCACGTGGGCGCCGGCAGGAAGTGATGATCGGCTACTCCGATTCGGGAAAGGACGCAGGCATCATCGCCTCGTCGTGGGCACTCTATCGCGCCCAGGAATCTCTCTCTGATCTCTTTCGTGAAGCCGGGATCGAGCTCCGGTTGTTTCACGGCCGGGGAGGGAGCGTCGGACGAGGGGGCGGCTCGCCGGTCTATCGCGCGCTGGCGGCGCTCCCGCCGGGAACGACCGACGGTCGCATCAAGATTACGGAGCAGGGTGAGATCATCTCCCAGCAGTTTGGATTGCTGCCCGTTGCCGAGCGGAGCGTGGAAGTCACGACCGCGGGAGTACTGCTGCACGAATTCACCGACTGGAGGGAGAACGTCGAGCCGCACGAGGTAACCGAGTTCCGAGAAGTGATCGACCGTCTTTCCGAGAGATCGCACGCTATGTATCGCGAGCTGGTTCACGACAACGACGCGCTCTTCGAGCTCTTTCGCATCGCGACTCCCATCGACGAGCTCGCCAATGCGCGTTTCGGCTCTCGTCCAGCGTATCGTCCTGGAGCAAAGGCGGGCATCGAGGGAATCCGCGCGATCCCGTGGGGCTTCGGCTGGACGCAGATTCGCTTGATGCTCACCGGCTGGCTCGGCGTCGGGACTGCCCTGCGCGAAGAGATCATTCCACGACAAGGACTGGCCAGACTCCAGAAAATGGCGCACGTCTGGCCGTTCGTGGACGATCTCCTGGCCAAGGTGGAGATGGTTTGCGCCAAGACCGACATCGACATCGCGCGGACGTACGTGGGGCACCTGGGCGGAGACATGAAGCTGTTCGAGACCCTGGTGGCTGAATTCGAGCGCGCTGTAGACGCACTGCTAGTCATTCGCGGCCATAGGGATCTTCTCGACGACACTCCCGTGCTTCAGTCGGCGATCGCGCTCAGAAATCCGTACGTCGACCCGCTATCGCTGCTCCAGGTATCTCTGCTGCGCAGGAAGCGCAGCTCCGGTGCTGTCGACGAAAAAACGCGAGAGAAGATCGATGACGCTTTGGCGACTACACTGAGCGGAGTCGCTCAGGGCCTCCGCAATACCGGCTGAGGCCAAACCGCTCGGGAATCTCGATCACGCCAATAGCTCGCGCGCCTTGCGGCTGATGGTAGCGTAGCACTCGCACGCGACCTTCTTCATTCCTTCAACGTCGAGAATCATCACCTTGCCGTAGCGATGCTCCAGCAGGCCCTGTCGCTCCAGCGCGCCCATCGCCACCGTCACGCCAGGTCTCCGCACAGCCAGCATTTGGGAAAGCAATTCCTGGGTGAGATTGAAGTTGATGCGCCCAACTGCGTCGGCGGTCGTAAGAAGCCAGCGTGCACAACGCTGCTCGATGAGGTGCATGCTGTTGCAGGCGGCTGTTTGGGCTATCGCCTCAGTCGAATACTGCGAGTAGTGGTGCAGCTCGATCCTCAGCCCGGGCGAGATTCCAAGAAGGGACAGGAAATCATCTGCACTCAACTCGTAGAAATCTCCCTCGAGCTGGCACATCCCTCTCTGCCGGGCGTTGTTGAATCCGTGAAAGAGCGGAAGGCCTAGAAACCCTTCGCGCCCGACGGTCTGTGCCTCCAGCATCGTCCCGTCGTTCAGGACGGTGACGAGCGATCCCATTCCCGATATCGGAAACAGCACGCGCTCGAACGGCTCGTTGATTCGAAGAACATTTCCCGCAGAGCGCAGTGGATCTTGGTGGCTCGCTCGAGGAATGCGGAGAACTCATCGGGTGCGAGCTTGGCGACGAGATGGTTCTCGGCGACGGGGGGTGCACTCGTGCCATCCCCGCCGGAGCGCCGCAGCGAACCTGATCTGCTGACCATGCTACCTGGTGTTGGCGTAAAGCCAGAAAGTCGCAGACTACTAGGTTGCCCGTAGCGATCTGGTGTCTCACGAGACTACCCTGTCGCGAAAGTCCACGCAAGGAAAACCCCACGCAATATTTCCTCATTCAGGGAGCAAGCGGCCTCAATCCTGCGGTGACGTAAGGTCTCTTCTGTCCCGCAGCCGCCCCAGTTGGAAAAAAAAGAGAAGATCTACACCGATTCCGCGCTCACAGAGCTCCACGTCCTCCGTGAGAAAGAGGTTCGCGAAGAGATAGCTCGGCGACTGCGCCGAGTGTGCACGGAGTTCTCCGACGCTGATTTCGATCAGCTCGTTAAGAAGATCGCCGAGCGACAGCTGCGCGATGAGCGCAGACTGGTTTGGTGAGGGGACCTCAACGACTTTCGGGAGTTATTTCCTGAGCGCCCGCATTCCTGGGAGCGCCGCTGAGCGACGGCAGCCGGAAAAACTCTTCGATGCAAATGCTCACCATGCGCGCGAGCAGGTCGTTCCGCTCGGGTCCCGGTGCCATTCCGACCTCGTTGGCAGCGTTTGTCAGAGCGAGCTTGAACGCGATCAGGAAATCCTCGGGGGCAAACGTCAGCTTCTCGGGTGCCGAGCAGATCTGATTGATGATCGCGCGCTGTTCGGAGGCAACCATGATTCCCCTTCCGGCACCGCTGAGCGCAGTCCGCAAGAGTGCCTCGTGACGGGGAGGAAGTCGCCACCGCGGGGGTTGTGCGTTCGATCCGGCTGAAGGTGTAGACACCATTCCGATCTCTCCGGAATCAGCTCATTCTACTGCCATATTAAATGCTGGCTGTGAGTGCGCAAGAGCCGATTTGCGAAGCGACACGACGTCGCCAGCTTCCGACTCGTCAGGTGCCCAGCGATGGAATACAGACGCCCGGGCGCGTCCCAGCTCGAGACCGTGCGGGGCCGCTGCTGCAAGTCGTGCGACGTCGCTTCGATTTCATTCGGCGCCCAATGTCTATCAGGCTGCCGAGGCGCGGTTGAGCGAAAACGGAAGAGCCACTCAGCAAATGTAGGTCTGAATCTCAGCTAGGCGTCATCGCCTGTACAATCGCCTGAAACCAGGGTGTACGCCGTATCGATTCGAGATCCGGATCGTTGGCCATGGACTGCTTGTGACCGAAACCATTGTGAACCGCGCGCTCGAGGTGGGCGAGCGCATCCTCGCGCTTGTCCATCAGTGCGTACATGCAGGCGACGTTGTAAAGGATGAGCGGATCATCGGGCTCAATGAATAGCGACATGGTCGCGAACTCGAGAGCGCGGGGAATATTGCCCAGCTTCATCAGCGTCGTCGCGCCGAGGTTGTACGCCCGTGCATCATCTGGATTGAGATCGAGTCGCTGCTCGATCAGCTTGATGGCTCTCCGCCGCGCTGCGTTTGCCTCGGCGCGCATTCCCATTCCTGCGTATGCCGCGCCGAGGAATGCCGGCGCCTGGAAATCCTCGGGGTGAAGGAGCGAGGCGCGCTCCAGCATCTTGGCGGCTTCAGCGAATCGGCCTTGGTACTTGAGGGCTCGTCCGTAGAAGTAGAATGCATCGAACAGTTTCGGGTCGAGCTTGATTGCCGCCTCGAACTCCTTCTCCGCTTCGTCTGAGTGCTCGCCGACCCGGAGCGCGAAAGCCCGTGCAAGGTGTGCCTCAGCGAGATCGGGCGCGAGCTGGAGAGCCTTCTCGCTCGCGACGTCGGCCTGAACGGAGTTTACAGCGCGAGAGTCGAAGTAGGTGTACAGCAGCGAGCTCGCAATCGCGATTCCCGCGTAGGCAAGAGCATAATCCGGGTCGATCTCGATGGACTTCTCGAACATCTGCACGGCGTACTCGAGACTCTTTCTTCGATATTGGTGAAAAAACTTGCGCCCGCGCAAATAGTAGTCATACGCCTCCACGTCTACGGTGCGCTGCTTTCCCATCGCGAGCTTCTCGCCTTCGCTCAGGATCACTCGGAGCGATTTGACGATGGCCTGCGAGATGTCGTCCTGAATGGCGAAGATATCTGCCATCTCGCGGTCGTACTGTTCGGCCCATAGGTGGTAGCCATCGGCGACGTTTATCAGCTGCGCGGTGATCCGGAGCTTGTTCCCAACCTTTCTGAGACTTCCCTCCAGAATGGCGGACACCTTCAGCTTTCGTCCGATCTCGCCGATGTCTTCGTTCTTTCCTTTGAACGCGAAAGACGATGTGCGCGATGCAACGCGGAGGGATTGGATCTTCGTAAGAGCGTTGATGATCTCCTCCGCGATTCCATCAGCGAAATACTCGTTGTCCGCCTCTGCGCTCATGTTCGCGAACGGCAGCACCGCGACCGACTTTGCCGCGGAGACAGCAGGCCGCGAAGTCGCGTGTATGGTGATAGGTGCGGCCGGAGCGCCTGATCCAACGGCCTGGGCGAAAAGAGCGGTGCTCGGGTAGCGGTTCGCCGGATCGGGTGACATTGCCTGAGTAAGCGCAACCTCGATCGATGCAGGCACTCCCTCCCTCAGTTTGCTGACGGGCGGAGGCGCTTCCTTGAACCTCCTGGCAAACTCCTCGACGTTATTCGGGCCTGAAAAGGGGCGTTCGCCGGCCAGCATCTCATAGAGAACAACGGCGAGACTGTACTGGTCGGCGCGGCCGTCGACTTCGCGCGCACCAGCTGCCTGCTCCGGCGCGACATAGGCGGGAGTCCCGAACAGCGCGCCGCTTCGCGTGATGTTGTGCTCGCCGGTGTCGATGGCGGTCTTGGCGATGCCGAAGTCCATTACCATCGCCTCGCCTTCGTACATCATCACGTTCTCCGGCTTGACGTCCCGGTGCACGACGTTCTGCCGGTGCGCATAGTCGAGCGCAGAGGCGATCGACATGGTGTGGCGAATGGCCTCGTCGATGGGAAGCTGGTTCTCGCGCTCGAGACGCTCGCGCAGCGACTCGCCCTCGACGTAGGGCATCACGTAGTAGAGAAAGCCCTCGACCTCGCCCGAGTCGAAGAGCGGAAGGATGTGAGGGTGGTTGAGCCGCGCGACTACCCTGATCTCGCGGAGAAACCGCTCCGGACCCACAGACTGGGCCAGCCCGGGGTGCAGAACCTTGAGCGCAACGACGCGGTCGTGCTTGGTGTCCTGTGCGAGGCAAACCGTTGCCATTCCACCGCGACCAAGCTCACGGTCGATGGTGTAGGTGGGAGCGAGGAGCTCCCGTATCCGGCGAATGGGTAGCAGCAAGCAATGACCCTCGACCAGCAGCACTGGGTTGGTCCTGACTCTCCAAGTTGAGATGCGCGGCGAAGGCGGTCAAGCAATTCGGCGCGATACGCGAAACTTTGGTGGCACCTGGGCCGATACTCCGCTAAAGTATGTCGTCGCCCCGACCCCATGACTATGGATGGAGCACTCACAACCTCTTTCGCCGGAGTAGGTTCCGCGTCCCTTGGCGCCACGCCGGCGCCTCGCGTGGCGTCGGCGTCCCAGCGCGCAGCCATTGAGGCGGAGCCGCAACCGCTGCTGGTGCGCGCCGGCCCCGGGGCGGGGAAGACTTACTGCCTCATCGAGCGAATCAGGTTCCTGGTCGAGAACCGTGGCTTCGATCCCGCCCGGATCTGCGTCTTCACCTTCACCAACAAGGCCGCCGGTGAGATCGCCTCGCGCCTCGACGCAGAGCTGGGCTCGCGGGTCGAGCGCGTGAAAAGAGGGACGATCCATTCATTCTGCTCCGAGCTGCTGCGCGAGTTCGGTGACCAGGTGGGATTGCAGGAGGGCTTTGGGATCGCCGACGAGCTCTATCAGAAAGCCGTTCTTCGCCGCCTCGGGGTTCCGGCCAAGCTTCACAAAAGCGTGCTCGACGCCTTTGCGCGCTACCGCTTTCGCGGCGAGCCGCTGGGTCACAGATACGAGAAGTATTACGACGGCTATCGGCGTGCCACCGCCGAGCGAAATGTCGTGGACTTCGACGGCCTGCTCCTCAGGGCCGCTGAGCTGCTCAGGATTCCAACGGCAGCGTCCACCGTGCGAAGTCGGTGGGATGTCGTGCTTGTCG
>JALYYH010000108.1 GCA_030946665.1 Gemmatimonadota bacterium | reverse complement strand
ATGTAGTCGTGCGTCGAGCCGATGAAGAGACGCTCGATGAAATCCTCGTCCTTCAGGCCCTGCCCGCTGAGACCGCGTCCGCCGCGGCGCTGCTTGCGATAGGTCGAGACCGAGGTGCGCTTGATGTAGCCGGAGTGGGAGATGGTGATGACCATATCTTCCTCGGCGATCAGGTCTTCGATTGTGAACTCGCCTTCATCGCTGGTGATCTCGGAGCGACGCTCGTCACCGTACCTGTCGGAGACCTGCTGCAGCTCGTCGCGGATGATCTTCAGCCGGCGTGGCTTGGAGGCGAGGATCTCCCTCATCTCCTTGATGAAGCTACGCACGCCACCGAGCTCTTCTTCGAGCTTCGATATCTCCAAGCCGGTGAGCTTCGCCAGGCGCATGTTGAGGATCGCCTCGGCCTGTCTCTCACTTAGCTTGAACCGCTTCTGCAACTGCGCGCTCGCCGTCGGCGCATCCTCGGCTGCGCGAATGAGCTTGATCACCGCATCGATGTTGTCGACGGCGATCTTGAGGCCCTCGAGGATGTGCTCGCGCTCGAGCGCCTTGTCCAGCTCGAACTGCGTGCGACGCACCACGACCTGATGGCGGTGCTCGATGTAGTGCTGGAGCACGTCCTTCAGCGGCATCACCTTCGGCACGAGCTGCGTCGTATGTGGATCGGGCACGAGCGCCAGCATGATGACACCGAAGGTCGACTGCATCACGGTGTGCTTGTAAAGCTGGTTGAGCACTACGCGAGGAATCGCATCGCGCTTGAGCTCGATCACTACCCGCATGCCGTCCTTGTCGGATTCGTCGCGGAGCGCGGAGATTCCTTCGAGCTTCCCTGCCTTCACCAACTCGGCCATGTCGCCAATCAGCTTGGCCTTGTTGACCTGGTACGGGAGCTCGGTGACGACGATCTGCGACTTGCTCGAGGATTCCTTCTCCTCGATCACGGCCCGGGCGCGCATCACGATGCGGCCGCGGCCTGTCTCCTGGTAATCCTTGATCCCCGCGCGGCCGTAGATGTAGCCCCCGGTTGGGAAATCGGGACCCGTGACCAGCTTTCTGATCTCGGTCGGCGTCATCTCCGGATTGTCGATGAGCGCGGTGATCGCGGCGACGACTTCGCGGAGATTGTGCGGCGGAATGTTGGTCGCCATGCCGACGGCGATGCCCGAAGATCCGTTGACCACGAGATTCGGAATCGCCGAGGGAAGAACCTTCGGCTCGAGTAGCCTATCGTCGAAATTGGGCGCGAAATCGACGGTGTTCTTATCGATGTCGGCAAGCATCTCGACGGCGATGCGCGTGAGACGCGATTCAGTGTAGCGGTACGCAGCGGCTGGATCTCCATCGACGCTGCCGAAGTTTCCCTGGCCGTCGACCAGTGGATAGCGCAGCGAGAAATCCTGCACCATGCGCACGAGCGCGTCATATACCGACTGGTCGCCGTGCGGATGATACTTTCCGAGCACGTCGCCGACGACGGTCGCGGATTTCTTGTAGGGGCGGCCCGGAACGAGGCCGAGCTCGTTCATCCCGTAGAGAACGCGCCGGTGCACGGGTTTGAGTCCATCGCGCACATCGGGCAGGGCGCGAGAGACGATGACGCTCATCGAATAGTTGATGAACGATTCTTTGATTTCTTCGTGAATGAGGCGCGGAAGGATGCGCTCTCTGTTGTTCGGAGCCGTCATTGAGTGGAGTCTGTGCTGCTGTTGCGGAGGCGAGGGCGGGAGGACAAGAGTGCCTTCCGTTGTGGTAGCCGTAAATGTACAGCCTTCGACAATGGAAATCAACCTCAGGGTGAGAGTGTAAGTCTTTACGTTTCAAAGAGTTAGTACAGAATTACTGTTGAGCTTGGAGCAGTCGGGAGAGGCGGAGCATAATTGTGACTGGGGCGGCGACAAACGTTTCCCGGGCGCTTCGCACCTGGAAACATCTTTCGCCGGACTTTTTTCCGGCTCGGCCGAACATTCACTGGTAGCTCAACGAGGGATAAATCGTCTTTAGACGATGCCCACGTCCCCAGATGGTGTCACAACGATTCGGCCCGCTCCGGCCGTGAACGCGGTAACTCCGCGGGCGCGCGCCAAATATCTCCCCTTCCCTCGACTCGAGAGCATTCGGAGCAGGATCCTCGCATTCGCTGTTGCCGCCGCACTTCTCCCCTCCAGCGTGATGCTGGGAATTTCTTATGGACAGAATCGCCGGGCGTTGGAGAAGAAAATCACCGAGGATCTCCTCTCGGAGAGCGCGCAGAGCGCCCGGGCAACAGGCGTCTGGCTGAGGGAGCGGTTGTACGATCTGCGCGTCTTTGCCGGCTCCGATGAAGTCGCCAACACCCTGGACCGCCCCGTCAAGACAAATACTCGTGGCTCGCCGTCTCTCCCCTCATCCCACGCCGAGGGGCGGCTCCGGGATTATCTCCTGTCGCTGCACGAGCGGTTCGGCGATTTCGACCAGCTCATGGTGCTGGACCTGAATGGAGCCGTGGTGGCGAGCAGCGGAGACATCACCCAGATCCGGCTTCCGGCCGATTGGCAGTCAACGCTCCGCGCCGAGAGCCAGATCGTGGGCGACGCATACTGGGACGAGAAATCGAAGAGGGCGAAGCTGGTGGTGGCGGTTCCGGCCCAGCGCGCCGATGGACGATTGATCGGCGCCTTCGCGGCAGAGCTCAACCTGACGCCCGTGAGAGTCCTGCTTCGCTCGTTCGCGCCTGATGGTACCGGGGCGATCTATCTGGTCAACGCCAAGGGATATCCGATCGCCGGCTCTCAGGTCATGACCTCGGTCCTCGTCAGAACGCGGATGCAGCCTCCGACGATGAAAAAGCTCCTCGATGGTGGCCGCACGCCGTTCGGGTACATCAGCTTCAAGGGTCGCGACGTCATCGGCACGCTCGAGCGTGTCCCGCAGGTGAATTGGGCGGTGATCTCGGAAGTATCGGCGGAGTCCGCCTTTCGGCAGGTCCGCCGTTTTCGCGATGTCGCGATGCTCGTCATCGCACTGCTTCTCGTACTCGTCGCGGCGACAGCCTACCGCCTCGGTCTCCTGATCGCTCGTCCTCTCGATCGCCTGACGAAGGGAGCGGGAGAAGTGGCAGCCGGTGACCTCGCGGTCGATTTGCCGGAGGCGCCGGGTGGCGGTGAAGTCGGGTACCTCACCGACGTCTTCAATCACATGGTATCGCGCCTGCGGGAAGGACGCCGGGAGCTCGACCTGATCCACGAGACACTGCGCAAGAAGAACGAGGAGTTGGAGCTGCTCTCGACCACGGACAGTCTCACCGGTCTCGACAACCACCGGTCGCTGATGCAGCGACTCGACGAGGAAGAGGCCCGGTGCAAGCGCGAGCGCAAGAGCTTCTCGGTCCTGGTGGGCGACGTCGATCACTTCAAGCAGTACAACGACGCGTTCGGACACCCCGCCGGCGACGAAGTACTAAAGACGATCTCGGACATCATGCGCGAATCGGCCCGACCGAAGGATTGCGTCGCCCGCTACGGTGGCGAGGAGTTCGTCGTCCTCATGCCCAACACCGGTGCCGCCGACGCGCTGGAGCTGGCAGAGCACATTCGCGCGCGCGTCGCGGCCAAGAAGTTCATGGGTCGGAAGATGACGCTGAGCATTGGCGTGGCATCGTTCCCCGAGGACGCTGACAACGCCGAGGCGTTGATCTCGATCGCCGATGAAGCGCTTTATCAGGCGAAACGAGAAGGGCGCGATCGTGCTATCCGCGCCCGCAAGCTGGCAAAGACCGGAAGCTGATCAGGGTCGGGACACGAGCGAGCGGAAGATCCAGCCGCCGCGTCCCGTGTTGTCAGCGATTCGAATCCACTCGTCGGCGTAGGAAAAACCTGTCAGGGTGGTGCCGGAATCCGCTGCGAAGACGATCGGGAAGTTGGTACCCGGACCGCCACGAACATTGCCCCGCGTCGTGGTTACGAGCTTGAGAGGAACCGCGAACGACGTCTCGCCCGGCCGCGCGTTCTCGCGAGAAGTGGCCGACAGCCGCCCGCGATACGACGACGATAGCATCTTCGCCTGATTCGCCAGGTAGAGCGCGCCGCCATAATTCTGCTTGTTGAATTCGGTCGCGGCCTGTCGAACGAGTCGCGTGACCTGGATGGCTTCGGGCGGCTCGTCCTGAGAACCGGATTTCATCGTCTGGAGAGCGACTTCCGCTTCCGCCATGGCCGAGGCTGCCTGCGCTCGGCTCGCTACCGACTGGAGCTTCGCCATCGCGCGCACCACTTCTGCGCGGGTATCCTCGAGCTTCGTCTGAAGGTCCTCGATCTGCGCGTCCTTGGCGAATACCTGGAGATCTAGACGGGCAATTCGCTTGTCCTGGTCGGGATCCCGGACGGCAACAGTGTCGTGAACCACGCGTGGTTTTGGCGGCTCAACGGGCTTCGGGGGCTGGCAGGCCGCGGCAATTGCCACGACAGCCAACAGTACAAACCATGAGCGCAAAAGCGGGAATCCTCTGAGGTTGGGCCTATCTTAGCGGTCTGCATCTCCGACGACCAGACTCGGGCGCCAGCAACTAAACCTCGCTCTCCTCACCCGCTACGGGCGTGACGGCTGACCGGTCCTCTTCCCCGGTGCGGATGCGGTACACCTTTTCGACCGGAAGCACGAAGATCTTGCCGTCGCCAACCTCACCGGTCGCTCCCGCCGAGAGGATCGCCTTTACAGTGGGCTGGACGAATGGGTCCGACACGCCGATCTCCAACCGCACCTTGTCGTGCAGCTCTACCTTGACGGTCATGCCGCGATAGGTCTCGACGGCCTCGGTCTCTCCCCCATGGCCGCGAACTCTGCTTATGGTCAGTCCCCGCACCTCGGCGCGATACAGCGCCTCGAGGACTTCGTTGAGCTTCTCCGGTCGAATGATCGCCACGACGAGCTTCATGTCTCAGCCTCTGTCAGCGTGAACGAGAATCGCGCCTTCGCCCCTGCTGTACGCCTCTTCTCCGTGTTGTGTCAGATCCATTCCCATCCCCTCCTCCTTCACGCTGGCGCGAAGAGGCGCGACCAGCGCCACGAGCTTGAGGATCACGAAGGTGCCGACGACGCTGTAAAGAATCGTCGCTCCCACCGCCGCGAACTGGA
>JALYYH010000095.1 GCA_030946665.1 Gemmatimonadota bacterium | reverse complement strand
GACCGCCTCTCCGAAGGTCCGGTGAATCCGCACGACATTCTCCGCATCAAGGGACCGCGCGCGGTTCAGGAATATCTGCTCAACGAAGTGCAGGAGGTTTACCGCCTGCAGGGCGTGAAGATCAACGACAAGCACATTGGCGTGATCGTGCGGCAGATGCTTCAGAAGGTGCGCGTGCTCGAGAGCGGCGAGACCGAGTTCCTCGAGGGCGAGCACGTCGACAAGCAGACCTTCAGGGAAGCGAATGACAAGGCCAAGAAGAAGAAGGAGGCGCCAGCTGTGTCGGAGCCACTTCTCCTTGGAATCACCAAGGCCAGTCTCACGACGCAGTCGTTCATCTCGGCGGCGAGCTTCCAGGAGACAACGAGAGTTCTCACGGACGCTGCGATCCGTGGTGCCCGGGACGAGCTGCTCGGACTCAAGGAAAACATCATCATCGGTCACCTCATTCCGGCTGGTACAGGCATGTACCGCTATCAGGAAGTGGAGATCGAGGGAACCCCGGTCCCAGCCGCGCCGGAGCTTCCGCCCGAACCGACGATCGCCGAGATACTAGCGAGCGATTCGGACGCGGACTTCGCGCTGCCGGAGACCGTCGCGGTACCAGAGGAGATTTAGCGAAATCGTGCCAGTCTGACGCCGGGGGTTGAGGGCTGATCTATGGCCCCAACTCCCCGACGGATTGCAAAGCAGATGCAACTCTGACAACATCCCCGTGACGGAACGAACCGTCCGGGGATGTTTGGCATCATGCGGTTACCTGGAGAGATCGCTTCCGATTTCGGGCGGAGTGCTTCACCTACATTTATAGATGGACCTTTACATTTTCTGCGTCGTCCTCGGAGCCGCCGGCATGGCCGCCATGGCGTTCCTCGGCTTTACGAGCAGCCACTCCGCGGGACACCATGCGCACGATACGAGTGGTCACGAGATGCACGGCATCGGTGGGGCAATTACTCATTCCATCACGCCGGCGCACGGAATCGCGCACAACGGCCAAGTACACCTGACCGCCCCCGCGCACGCGACTGCTCATGCCCATGCGAGTGACTGGAAGTCACTGGCCTGGTCGTGGCTCTCGCCGCGCGTGCTCTTCAACTTCCTGGTGGGATTCGGTGCTACCGGCCTCATCGTTGAGCGGCTCGTCGGACCGGTGCTCGCTCTTCCGATCGCTCTCGTGGGCGGCGTCGGCTTCGAGGCGTTCGTTGTGAGGCCTATCTTCAACTCGCTCTTCCGCTTCGAATCACAGCCGGCGCAGACGCTCGAATCAGCGTTGATGTCGGAGGGACGGGCCGTCACAGGATTCGATGCCCACGGCAACGGATTGATTTCGCTGGAGCTCGGCGGCGAATTAGTGCAGGTGTTAGGTACCCAGTTGAATAAAGAACGCGCGGCTGGCGTCCGGATCCGGGCGGGGGATGTCGTCCGTATCGAGGAAGTGGACGGCACGCGCAATCGTTGTACGGTGTCGCGCATCGGTCTCGGTGAGACAGAATCCCGCGACGCCGACCGTTACTAAAGGGACAAACTCAAATGACACAGATGCTACTGATCGTCGCGGCCGTTCTTGTCGGCGTGCTCGGAGTGATACCGCTCATCGTCTCCTCTTTCCTCCGCAACGTCGATGCGGGAACGATCAGGATGGTGAGCTGGTTGCAGGGCAGCACGATCATTTATCGCGGGCCGGGCAAGTCGAAGGAAGTGCCTCTGCTCACCACCGGTACGACGCTTTCCAGCAAGGCGATCAATGTCGACCTCGACATCACGGATCAGACCGCCGACCTCGATCGGAACGGCACGCCACAGCCGATCAAGGTGCGAATTCTCGCCAGCGCGATCGTCTCGGTCGGCGACACCGACACGATGATCAAGACCGCGGCGAATCGTTTCTTCTCGAAGGATGCGGCGGACCAGGAAAACATTCTCATCGACCTTCTTTCCAGCTCGGCCCGGAGAGCGATCAACCTTCTCACGCATGACCAACTCTTTTCCGCCAAGACTGCTCCTCTCTATCCTGGCACCCAGGCACCCGCACTCGCTGCTGGCTCCAGTCAGAGCACTGGGCTTGCCGTCGCGCCCAACCAGGCGACGGCCGTAACACATGCGGCGGCAGTAGCGCTGCAGGGAATGGAGGACGACGACGATCCACTCGCCGTGATCATAAGAAAGGCGTGTTCGAGAGAGCTCACCGATCTCGGTCTCACCTTCAACTCGCTCAACATCAAGGTCGTGCAGTCGGAAGTCGCGGAATCGCGTCGCCGGCAGTCGGCGGCCGAAGCCCAGGCTAACGCGGACATCGTGACCGCCCAGCAGGCGCGTCGCGCCAAAGATGCGCAGCTCGAGGCGGAGCGCGTGATCTCGGACAAGCAGCGTGAGCTCGAGCAGACGAAGGCAGCGAATGCGGCGTTGATCGCGGAAGCGGAGGCGAAAAAGCAGACCGCACTCGGCATTCAGCGCGTCGCGGAGCTGGAGGCGACCCAGATCGCGCAGGCCCGAGCGGACGCGGAAAAGGTTCGCATCGACGCGGAAGCGCGCGCCCGGGCAGAAGCAATTCGCATCACCACTGTCGCGCAGGCCAACGCCGAGAGCATCCAGAAGGTGAACGAAGCGATCAAGGCCGGAGGGGAGAGCTACTTCCGCTACCGGCAGATCGAGATGATTCCGGAGATTGCTCCAGTGATCGCCGACGCTTTGGCGAAGGCGCGGCTGGTCACGATCTCGGGTGATTCGGCGGAAGGCGGCGCCGCGCAGTCGGCGACGAGCAACATCACCAGCGTGATTCAGACGGTGCTAGCGGCACAACTGGTGTCGGGGAGCGGTTTGCTGCAACCGCCGACGCCCGAGACCGATCGCGACAAGACGGATGCATTGCGGGGAAACGGAAGGCAGGCCGCCTCGCCGGGGCCTCAGTCGCCACAGACTCCGCCCACCAAGACAGGAATTCGCTAAGGGAGGTTCTGCACTCCTTCTCCCGTTTCTGAGCAGTTGGCGAGAAAGACCGGGACGCTCGAACTCCAACGTTCGGGTCGCCCGGTCTTTGTTCTGTGTGGCATTCTGCCACGCGCCTTGCAGAATTCCGTCATTATCGTCGCGGTTCGGGGAGGAGGCTCCCCGCTAAGTCCTTCCCCCACAGAGATTTATAGATACTGCTGAGCTTTGGCCCCGTGTCTGCCTTGAGCGACAGTGCGGCGTGGTGATCCCGTCACGTCATAAGACCGTCAATCCAAACAAGTACCGGAGTCACTATGCAGATACGCTCATCTCGTTTTGCCACGCTGGCAGCGGTAATGATGCTGGCGAGTGCTTGTAGTGGAGACAACCCGAACGCGCCGTCGGTCGTCGATGGCTCCAACTCGGCCAGTGTCCCCCTTAGTTCGGCGATCAAGTCCGACATCGCAGCGACCGCGGGCAACGCGATCGCCAGCGACCTGGAATCGATGATCGCGAATCAGGTGTCGGCAGTAGGGTCCTTTGCTCTGCTGGCACGATCGACCCCGATGGCAGGATTCAGCGATGGCACTCCCGCTCCGCTACCTTCGCCAACAGCTCCGGCAGACCAGCCCAATTGCACCGCTGGCTCACAGCCCGGAGTTTTTCTTTGCGCGAAACTGCCGGGTCCGGGCGATCATCTTCAGTGCACGTATTCGGAAGAGAAGAAGCTCTACATCTGCGTCAAGGAGAAAGAGCCAGCGCCACCCAAACCGCCTTCCACCGAGGCCAAGCCAGCGCCCGCCCCGGCACCCGCGGTACCTGATAAGCCGGAGTCGTGCAGCTTCAACGCAGCGGGCCTGATCTATAGTTGCGCCAAGTCAGGAGATGGAAAGTCAGTCGTGAAGTCATATCAGTTCCTCGATGCGTCGGGCACCCCAATGGAGAAGTTCATCAAGGGCACCACCGAGGCGATTCACTACCTCATGAAGACCGACGCCGTTGAGTCGCGAGACAACAACAGAAGTGTCACACATTCTTTCCGCGATGCGACGCTGAGTGGGTTCCTCGGTCCGAACCGGATCTGGAACGGATTCGGCAGCAGCGCGGATACGACCGTACACAAGGAAGACCTTTCGACGCGCACGTACACCGGACTTTCGGTTGACACCGTAAAGGCGGTGACGTTCGTGGACGAGCGCGCATCGCATCCGTATCCGCTCTCTGGTTCTTTCGTGAGAGTGGTCGACTACAAGGTAGTCTCGACTGGCAAGCAGCTCGAGACGACCACGGTTCACAAGCGTGCTGTAGTCACGTTCAACGGAACCGCGGATGTGCCGATATCACTCGGAGATTACAGCTGCATTCTCCACCTAAATACTCACAAGGTGGATGGCTGTAAGTAGGCGAAGTCAGTGAATGAGACGGGGTGCAGCAGATTTCGGCTGCACTCCGTTTGTTTTGCGACTTGATGACGATGCGACGACCAATGTTGTGAAGGTGCGTATACGGTATTGTCGCAAATTCGGCCCACAGCTAGCTTGGCATCGACAACCCCCTGGGCTCTCAGCGCTGGTCTCGACCGTCCGCTGCCAGCGTCCGCGGGTTTCGAGAGGCGCAAAATGAAAGCTTGGCACGTGCCCGCTCCGCGCGCGATAGTGATGATGCATGTCCTCGGCACATGGGCCGCAATCCTTTTGCCCGGGAAAATTTCAGCGCAATCTCCGGGAACCGTTGCGGGACTGGTATCGGATACCGCCGGAACTCCCCTCTTCGGAGTCGAAATCTCCGTGGACTCCTCGCCGGGTCGAGCGCTGACCGACGAGCGTGGCGCGTTTCGCATAGCCAGCGTGCCTTACGGGGTGCACACGTTGAACGCCCGGCGTCTGGGCTTCGCTCCGACTCGGGTGCGTGTCGAAGTAGCGCAAGGTGGAGACGCGACGGTGGTGGTGCGCCTGGTGTCCATCGCGGCCGCGCTTCCGCCGGTGCTCATACGCCCATCGCACATGAGCTATACGGGAAGACTGGCGGGCTACTACGAGCGGCTGGAAAAGCGATCGAATGGGTACTTCATCACTCGCGACCAGATCGATCACGAAAATCCGCGGATGCTTGGACAGCTATTGCAACAAGTTCCCGGTGTGACTGCTACCAGGGGCCGCGGAGGGATCACCGGCATTCGTCTGCGCGGACGAACGTGCTGGCCGCTGGTGTGGATTGATGGGACCCCCATGCCCTCGGGAGAGGTCGATCTCGATAGTTTTTCGCCGAGCACGATTCATGGTATCGAGCTCTATCTGGGTTCGACCACTGCTCCCACGCGATATACGTATAGCCGAGACGTCTCTAGCTGCGGGACAATTCTCCTCTGGTCGCGGGGGCCCGACACTGATCCTCTGGCCCCGACGCCAACCCCTTCGGTCGACCTGGAGGCTTTGGTGGCACAGCTGGCGGTTTACAACGCCGGTCAGGTCGACGAGCGGGCGCGCCTCGATACCACCCGCCTGCTGCATCTGAATTTTCCGCCCCCGCTCTTTGCCGCGGGGATCCACGGGCTCGTCATCGCGGAGTTTGTGGTCGATACCGCCGGGAAGGTGGAGGACGGAACGGTGGGCATCGTCTCGTCGACGGCGCCGCTGTTTACGGACGCCGTGCGCGTCGCTCTCCAGAGTGCGAGCTTCGTTCCCGCAGTGAGGAACGGCCATCCGGTTCGCCAACTCGTTCAGCAGCCGTTTGAGTTTTCCGTCGACCGGCAGGCGAGGGCAAGATAGGAATCATCACGCTGCACGAACCGACACCAGCTCCAGGGAATCGCGGCATGAAATCGGTTGTTTTCTGGTCAAAACAGATTTAGACACTTTAAACCCTTGCGTGGTTTGCTCTGCCACCATATAACTTCCGGAAAGTGGCGAGCCTCAGTAGTACCCTCAGCTCCAGATAAAGCGTAAGCGAAAAAAACGCACCTTTCCAGGTGCTTTTGAACGTGAAATTGGAGATTGCTAGCTCGGATACCCGTCCGTCCTAGACAGCCTCTCCTTTTTGTTTTCCGAGCTTCAGGTCGCTTTGAAAAGTTGACACACACCCGTTCACGCTGCGCACGCTCTTCAAAAAAGAAAGGAGGAAATTCCCGCGCTCGCTGGGTCTTTTGGCATTTACACCCGGTGCCATCACGTCAGTCACCCGTTAGTGACTCCTCGAAATCCTTCTGAGGTACGCATGACGAAACTATTACGTTCTCCGAGTTTTCTTGTCGCTGCCCTCGTGGGTCTCATCGTGGGAATTCCCGCGCTGGCCCAGGGCCAGACGGCGATCATCACCGGACGCGTGATTTCCGACCAGGGCCAGCCACTGGCCGCGGCCAACGTGTTCGTTCCCGAGCTGAATATCTCGGTCGCAACGAACCAATCCGGCGCTTTCACCATCACCGTGCCGGCAGCGCGCGTGCGCGGACAATCACTGGTGATTCGCGCGCGAGCCATCGGTTATCAGCCGGCTTCGAACCCGGTCACGCTCAATGCCGGCTCCCAATCGGTTGACTTCAACCTCAAGAAGGATCTCACCGAGCTGAGTGCCGTTGTCGTCACCGGCGTGACCAAGGCAACCGAGGCTATCAAGCTTCCGTTCACGGTCACACGGGTGGACACCAGCCAGATGCCTGTCTCCGGCTCGAATCCGATCACCCAGCTGCAAGGGAAAATTCCCGGAGCGCTCATCGTCAACGCCAGCGGGCGGCCTGGTGCTTCACCGTCGATAGTTCTTCGCGGTCCTGTTTCGCTCAACGCGACCGGTCGCACGCAGCAGCCGCTTTATCTGCTCGACGGCGTCCCGCTCTCGGGAGGGCTGCCCGACATCAACCCGAATGACATCGAGGATGTCGAAGTCGTGAAGGGGGCGGCGGCCGCGTCGCTCTACGGCGCGCGCGCGGGTGCCGGTGTCATCAATATCACGACGAAGAGCGGAAAGAACGCGCCCGAAGGCGTACGGTTCGGGGTGCGGACCGAGCTGGGTACGAGTGACGTCGAGCGCGCGTTTCCGCTTGCGACGCGCACCGCACTCGCCACGGATCCAACCGGCCAGCTTTTCTGCACGACGGAAGTCGTCGGAGGCTCACCTTGCGGCCGGCTGATCAATTGGGACGCGGAAGTTCAGCGTATCAATAACTCGGGCGAAGACTTCTCGCTTCCCGCCCAGAAATTCCTCCACGACTTCGGCATCGCCCTCGCGCCCAACTACGCGTCGCTCACCGGTTACTTCCTTACTACTCCGTGGCCGCACATGCGCGATCCGGTCGGGCAGGTCGTCAGCCCGTCGAGGTACGCGAATACCAATCTTGACATGCGGGGCAAGGTCGGGAACACCGGAGTCTACGCGAGCCTGTCCAATTTCGTGCAGGAAGGCGCGATAAAATTCCTGCCGGGGTTCACCAGAAACGCGGCGCGTGTGAACGTCGACCAGCGGTTCGGCGACAAGATAAGCGCGAATGTCAATTCGTATTACAGCCAGACTCTGGATCACGCCGCCAACTTCGACGAGACATCCGGCACTGCCGGCACCTGGTTCAACCTTACCCGCGCGCCGTGGATGTCGGATATGCTGGCGGTCGACAATCTGGGCCGCATCGTCGTGCGCCAGAATCCGCTCGATCAGGGCATTCAGAATTTCAATCCACTCTACTCGACAGCTTTCTACAAGCGCAGCGACAGGGGGACGAGGTTCGTCGGGGGCACTTCTCTCCGGTACACTCCTCTGGATTGGCTCAATCTGGAAACCAACCTCGGGTACGACCGTTCTACCGCATACACCCTGCAAATGCGCGATAAAGGCTGGCGGGTTACGGCGGCCGCCCCCAGCACATCGGGAGGCTTCATCCAGAACGGTGGGCTGGACAACGAGACGTTTACGGGGTCGATCAGCGGTTCCGCCACTCGCACGTTCTTCAACGATCTGAACGCGACCTTCTCGAGCCGCTACATCTACTCGGACCAAACCCTCCGTGCTGACTCGCTCAGCGGAACCGACATCATTATCGGCGGCCTCGAAACCGCTGACGCGGCAACCAAGAATTTCTCGGTTTCCTCGGGCAGTCAGACAATCCGCGACCTTGGCTTCTTCACCGGCGTGGATTTCGACTACAAGGATCGCTACATCCTCGGTGGTCTCATCCGCCGCGATGGAAGCTCCCTGTTCGGCTCCGGAAATCGCTGGCAGACCTTCGGCCGCGGCTCCGCCGCGTGGATAGCGTCCCGTGAGCCATGGTGGCCGGCGGCGGACGCGCTCAGTCTGTTCAAGGTCAGAGCATCCCTCGGCACAACGGGTCAGCGTCCTCGCTTCAACGCCCAGTATGGTACTTACACGCTCGGAGTCGGCGGAACCTTCAACCCCGCCAACCTGGGCAACCCGAACCTCAGGCCGGAAATAAACCGCGAGGTGGAGCTCGGAGGTGACTTCGAGTTCTTCCGTCGCATAGGGCTCAACCTCTCGTACGCCAAAGCTGTGATCGACGGACAAATCCTTCCGGTGAAGCAGCCGACCGCAACCGGCTTCTCCAGCCAATGGATCAACGCCGGCGTCATCACCAACAAGACGTGGGAAGCGACGCTCAGTGTTCCGATCATCCAGCGCGAGAGCTTCAACTGGTCGAGCCGGGTGATCTACGATCGCACGCGAAGTGTGCTGAGTCGCCTCGACGTGCCGGAGTTCGTGGGCACGATTACCCCCGGCCCGACCAATACCTTCGACATCTTCAAGTTCCGGACTGGCGAGGAGATTGGAACAATCTACGGCTTCGATTACGTCCGACGGTGCGATCAGCTGCCCGCACCGTTCAGCACCGATTGTGGTGGAGCAAACAGCTCGTTTCGCGTGAACGACCAGGGTTTCATCGTCTGGGTTGGTCAGGGCAATCAATTGACAGAGGGAATTACGCGTAACCTGTGGACGACGAACCTTCCACAGGGAAGCGGTCCCTGGGGCAACAGAACCAATTGGGGAATGCCTATAACCCTGCGTGACTCCACCAACAACATTGCGACTGTGCCGGTGGGTAACGGATTGCCGCGATACCACTGGGGCCTTTCTCAGAACCTGGATTTCAAGAAGTTCAACGTATACGCTCTGCTCGATTCTTATCGCGGGCAGAAACTCTGGAACATTGCGTACCACTGGTCGCTGGGCGATTTCCAGAGCAAGGAGATCGACCAATCCGGGAAGTCGGTCGAGACAGCGAAGCCAATTGGGTATTACTGGAGGCGCGGTCCGTCCGCTTCTCCGGGGGGAAGCTCGGGAGTCGGCGGCCTGTACGACGCGCTTGCGCCAAGCACCTTCTCGGTCGAAGATGCGAGTTACGTGAAGCTCCGCGAGTTGAGTGTCAGCTATCGCGTTGGCGCTCTGGCCGGCACAGGCGATTGGAAAGTGGGCTTTGTTGGTCGCAACCTGCACACCTGGACCAAATACAGAGGCTTCGATCCGGAATCGGGCAATACCACCGGACCTTTGAACTCGTCCGCCCTCACTCCGGTCGCCGGATACAGGTTCCCGAATTTGCGGACGTACACAGTCCAGCTCTCGACGTCGTTCTGACGATCACCAACGACAAACCCGGCAAGGGAGAGTCGTGATAGCATCGCGACTCTCCGACTCCCTTCTTCTGCTTCAGTGAGGTCCGTAATGCGTCGAAGAATTATTCTCTGGAGCTGTTCTCCCGTCCTTCTCACGCTGATGTCGCTCGCCAGCTGCCGCGACAATCCTCTCAGTGTCGACAACTCGCAGCAGCCGAGCGTGACGGGTGTCTTCTCGACGCCGGCGACTGTCGAGGCGGCGATCTCGAGAGCTTTCGAGCAGATGTACAATGGCCAGCTGGGAAGCGGCGACGATCTCTTTACTCAAACGATCACGATGTCGTTCGAGAGCTCGTCGCAGCTCGGCAACTTCGGCATGGGCACTCGCGGATCGATTCCGAGAAGCCCGATCGACAACTCCATCGGAAATTCGGTGGCGGCTGGAAACTTCAGGGACTTCGATTTCCTGAGCAGAAATGCGCGCCTCTCAGCGTCCGCCATCGCCGCGATGGACAAGTTCATTGCCGCCAATGCCGCCACCGGCTCGGTCGGCCGCGACGCGCGAGCCCGGTCTGTCGCTTACTTCGAGCTCGGCTATGCCCTTGGCAACGTTGCGCTGTTCTACGACTCAGCGGCGATCCTTTCCCCTCAGGATCCGACTGATGCGCTCGGCAATTTCATCGCTCCACCGCTCTCGGGTGCGAGTGCAGTAATGGATGCCGCCATCAAATACCTCGACTCGGCGGTCGTGATCGCGACTGCCGGCCCGGCTACCACGATCCCGTTGGATTGGCTTGGGCAGGTTTCGGACGTCACAAACGCGAACTACATCAGGATCCTGCGCTCGTACCGCGCCAAATTCCGCGCGGGTTTTGCCCGTACGCCAGCGGCACGGGACGCGGCGGATTGGAACGCCGTCATCGCGGATGCGACCAACGGCATCACCACCGATTTTGTGGTGCAAACGAGCACGACGACGGGTTGGAGAAGCGACGTTCAAAATCAGATGGCGGTGTCGACGGCGTGGAGCCAGATGACGCCGTTTATCCTCGGCATGGCTGACACGACCGGAGCGTACGATACTTGGCTGCAGCTCGCACTGACGGCTCGCACGCCATTTCTCCTGAGAACGCCGGACAAGCGATTCCCAGCTGGGAATACCCGAGCCGTCCAGCAGGCGCTAACGGGCAATGGTCGGGGAGGCACCCCGATCGGCAGCATCCTTTATTTCCGCAACCGTCCAACCGGTGAAGATTCGCCCGCGGAACCGTGGGGAACGTGGTTCTATGACAACTGGCGGAGCTGGGGAATCAGAGCGGCCGGTGGCAACGGGCCGTACGTGATGTTCGCGGTCGCGGAAAACGACATGCTGGCGGCTGAAGGGTACCTGCGTACGGGACAGTTCACTCCCGCTGTCACGCTGATCAACAAGTACCGTACTCGCGCTGGGCTTGCGCCAATCGGGGCGGTGGCGGCAGTCACCGATCAGGTTCCGAATAGCAGCGCGACGGCCAAAGACTGCGTGCCACGCGTGCCGCAGCCGCCCAACTACAATACGACCGCGTGCGGAACGGTCTTCGAAGCAATGAAATGGGAGAAGCGAATCGAGACGAGCATGATTGGTTACGGCCAGTGGTTCATCGACTCGCGCGGCTGGGGAGATCTCGTGACGGGGACGGCACTCGAATGGCCGGTGCCGTACCAGGAGCTGTTCGCTCGCAATAGGGGCAGTTACACGACTACTGCCAAAGCTGTTAAGGGCACGTACGGATTTTAGGGTGCGCACCAAACCTGGGCTGGTGATGAGGAGGCCTGATGAAGCGACCGATTTCGCAGCGCGCGCGGGGAACGCACGCTCAGCGGGGAACGCACGCTCTGCGGGACGGATTGCCGGCTCGTGTCTGCTCGCGTTCCTACTTGGATTTTCTTCCGGCTGCTACACGTTTGTGCCGGTTGCCGCTTCGCCCACCGCGGGAACCCGCGTCGTGCTCGGCTTGAACGATCAAGGTCGCGTCACGTTGGGTCAAAGCGTCGGCCCCGCTGCCGAGATCATCGAAGGAACTCTGCAGGCGAAGAACGATTCCGCGTACGTGATCGCTGTCAGCTCGGTGCGGTACTTCAACGGAGGCACCAATATCTGGTCGGGAGAGCCGTTGTCGGTGTCGACTGCGCTGGTGCAGCAGGCCCAGGAACGCCGTTTTTCTCCGAGCAGGACAGCGCTCACCGTGGCGATCAGCGCGGCCGCCGTTCTCTCATTGATTCTCACGCGAACTCTTTTCGGGTCGTCGAGTCCGGATAAGACAGTCAATCCTGGCCCGCCGACCGGCTCATAGCATTTCGTGCCGACAGTTAGCGTCACCCTCGTTAACCAATAGCCTTTCTCTGGAGTTCTGCCAATGCAACTTTCTCGTCTCACGACGCTGCTCGTCGCGGTTGCCGCGCTAGCTGCGTGCGGCAAAGACAAAGTCACTGACCCGGCTTTCCCGGCACTCGCGGGCGTGCGATTCATCAATGGTGTCAACGACACGAGCGCGATCGATATCCGCGCGATGGATCAGGTCGAATTTTCACCCGTGGGAAACGCTTTGGCCTATCGCGCGGCGACTGAGCACCAGCCGACGGAAGCGAAGGATCGCCACTTTCGCGCTTTCATCACGAGCACGAACCCGGCGATTACGTCGAACCCGATCATCGATTTCACTGTCACATTCGCCGCGAATTCCCGCTACACCGTGCTTCTCACGGGCGGGGCGCGAACCACAGTGAATTTCGTCCTGATAAACGATGATGCTCCGACTCCAGCGGCAGGGCAGATCGGCATTCGCTCGGTTAACGCCAGCACCGGCGCAATCGACGCCTATGTCGTCGACTCGACGGTGACCCCGTTGGGATCTCCTGCGGCCACGAATGTGGCGCCGCTCACTACTGCTCCCTATGTCGGTCGCGCCGCTGGCAAAGTCGCAATGCGCGTTACGCCAGCGGGCTCCGCCACGGTGGCGGCGTCCCAGCAAGGGCCCCCCGCACCAGCGCAGCCAGCCGGCGCGCTCCCAGCGGCTGGCGTCACCACTGCGGGAACTCCGTTCTCGGTTTATTTCTTCCCGGCCGGTGTTCCAGGTAGTCCGACCGCACCGGCAACCGGAACCGCCAGGTGCACCGGAACGGCTCCGGCCGCCGCCTGCACTCCGACGATCGTATGGTTTGTCGATCGCGTTCCGACCTCCTGACCGGCTAGCTTTCAACCCGGCACTCAACGCGCCACCGCGAAAACGGTGGCGCGCTTTTGCATTTGCGCCGACCGCCCGGAAGAAAGACCTTACCAGCCGACATGACACCTGCCATGTGGGTCGGCGCCGGTATCCTCCTGGCTGTGCTCGCGATCATAGCACTCCTCCGGGCGAGAGGAAGTCGCATCGCTCTCCGCGCGCTCCACCGTTCCCGCTCGCGACTGGACCGGTTCAAGCTCACCAAGAAAGCATTCGTCAGGGAGACGCTCCTTGCCGACGACGAGATCGCTGTCGCGGTAAAAGACCATGCGGAAGAACACTCGATCGACCAAGCGGCGGCATGGCGCCGCGTTGAAGCGTACATCGACGAGATCGTGCCATTCTTCAATATCCTGACGTACTACAGGATCGGGCTCGTCGTCAGCAGGTCTCTGCTCAACTTCTTCTACAAGGTCTCGGCGGAGTACGCGGGAAAGAGCTCGAACGATACTCTGCCGCGCGACGCCATCGTGATCTATCTGATGAACCACCGATCGAACGCCGATTACGTCCTCGTCGGCTACGTTCTCTCGGGAAGAGTGGCCATCTCCTATGCCGTCGGGGAATGGGCTAGGACCTTCCCCCTCGAGTACATCTTCAAGAGCTTTGGGGCCTATTTCATCCGGCGAAAATACCGCGAGAGGCTCTACCACACCGTTCTGGAGAGGTACGTGCAGCTCATTACTCGAAACGGTGTGACGCAGGGCATCTTCCTAGAGGGTGGCCTGAGCCGCGACGGCAAACTCGGCAAAGCCAAGATCGGATTGCTGGACTATGTCCTTGGCGTCGCGCGCGATCCCGCAGTCCGGCGCCGGCTCCACGTCGTTCCCGTCGCGATCAACTATGACCGGGTGCTCGAGGATCGCTCGCTTCTGCGCGAGCTCGACGCTCGGCAAGGTCGCAAGCGTCCGCCGCGTCGCTCGCAGCTGACCGAGGTGCTCCGTTACGTGTGGTGGAATATGGCACGGCTCGTCGCTCGACGATGGAAGCGATATGGACGCGCCGCGGTCGTCATTGGAGAGCCTTTTTCGATCCAGCCATGGCTTGACCAGCAGGATCGGGAGACGGGTGACTTCTTCGCGATCAGCCGCGCGGAGCGTCTTGCCCGGCTTCAACTGTTGTCCGATTCGGTGCTCGCCAGAATCGCGGCAATAATTCCCGTGACACCGGTGACACTCGCCTGCGCGGCGATCCAGAGCTTCGACGGTGATTTCATCGCCCACGAGCAGCTGTTGTCGCGGATGAGTGAGATGCGTGAAGTGCTGAAGGAGCTCAACGCGCGCGTCATCCATCGCGAGGGAGGAATCGACGAGGTGTTCGACCGCGCGTGGCGAATGCTTCGGATGCGGCGCATACTCGTCAGGGTGGGCAACGGATACGCGGTTCTACCGGGCAATCGCATCCTGGTGAGTTACTACGCCAACAGCATCAGTCACCTGCTTGGGCCGTTCGCCGACGGAGTGAGAGAGCGCGACCTTTTACCGGCGCTGGCGGCCAGCGCGATTTGACTTGCTCGACCAAGCGCAAGCTGCGCAGCGATAGCACGGTTCGATTCTCTCACCGGTCCTGTAAGCTCTCACCGTCGCGCGCCTCTCTGGGTTCAATCCTTCTCTATAGTATTGGGGGGAAAGATCAGAGCTCAGGGCCAGTCAATCCTCCGCCTCATTACAACCGCGTCCCCAACCTCTACATGGCCAATCGTTTGCCGGACACACTGTACCACTCGCCACGTTTCGTGTACTTTTGATGTCCAAGGGATGTTGACTGTCAGCGGTCCTGCAGTTTACTTCGAAATGAATTAACGCACCTTCGGATCCTTCCCCGCGCTTCGGCCCCCCGTCCTGCCGAACAAGCCGCTTGGAGGAACCGGCAACTATTAGCGCATGAATCCGAACGTGCATCCACGCTCCCGTTTTGATTCGGGGGCACAATCGCACCGTTGCTGGTGCAAAAATTAGGAGAGTTGACCCGTATGAGGAAATTCTTTCTGTCCGTCATCAGCTTGATCGCTCTGACGGCATCGACAGCCTTCGCGCAGGATGTAACGAGGGTGTCGGGCCGAGTCGTGAGCGACGCTGGTGTGCCCCTCGTTGGGGCGAGCGTTTTCATACCAGGCATGGCTCTGGGTACCACAACCGGCGACAACGGCACCTACACCTTCGTCATCCCGGCAAGCCGGGCGACAGGTCAATCGGCTCCGCTCACGGCGCGGCTGCTTGGTTACACGGCCAGCTCGACGCCGATCACCTTGACGCCGGGAGCTACGATAGCGCGGGATTTCACCCTCGCCGTCAATCCGCTACATCTCGGCGAAGTCGTAGTGACGGGCGCGGGCACGAGCAGCATACGTGAGCGTCTCACGACGACCATCAACTCGGTTGATACATCTCTTATTCAGAGAGCCGCGACGCCACAAAACGTCGTCAGCGCTCTCGCCGGCAAGGCGCCGAACG
>JALYYH010000030.1 GCA_030946665.1 Gemmatimonadota bacterium | reverse complement strand
GTCCGGACATTTTTCCGCCTGTCGATCGCTTGTGAAATTCTTCACAAAGCCGACCGATTAACTCGCCTTTACACGAATACTCGCGGATGAACTTGCGAAGCAGATGGTTTGCAGTGCCGGGATTCGTATGTATCGCGGCGCTCGCCACCATGCTCTCTGCATACAGCGGTGCGTCTTCAGAGGAGGGGAACAGCCCGGTTCAGCCGGTCGCGTTCCGCCACACGATCCACGTGGGCACGCTGAAGATGAACTGTCTTTACTGCCACTTCTCAGCGAACAAGTCGTTCGATCCAGGTCTGCCGGCGGTCGGAACCTGCATGGGATGTCACACCGTCGTTGCCGCGCAGAAGCCGGAGATTCAGAAGCTCGCGGCATACTGGAACAAGAAACAGCCAGTGCCGTGGGTCCGCATCCACAAGCTTCCAGAATACGTTCACTTCCCACACGTGCGACACGTGAACGCGGGCGTGACGTGTCAGACTTGCCACGGTCAGATCCAGAACATGACACAGGTTTACCAGGCGTCGTCGCTCAACATGGGCTGGTGCATCAACTGTCACATCGGACAGTCGAACCCGCCCTTCCGCGCGAGATACGACTGCAGCTCCTGTCACTACTAATCGAATGAGCACCGAGCAAGAAGCTTCGCCGGCGGCACCTGTCGCACCGACTGGAGTAAAGCGCCGTGAATTCCTCAAGGTGCTCGGCGCCGGCACGGCGGCAGCGACGACGATGCTGGGGTGCGCCTCGGAGAAAGTCGAGAGGCTCATTCCATATCTGGTTTCGCCCGATCAAACGGTTCCCGGCGTATCGACGTACTACGCGACCACCTGTCGCGAATGCTCAGTCGCCTGCGGCGTCATCGCCGAGACGCGCGACGGGCGCACGATAAAACTCGAAGGCAATCCGGAGCACCCTGTCAACCGCGGCGCGCTTTGCGCTCGCGGACAGGCGGCGCTGCAGGGCCTGTACAATCCCGACCGTTATCGCGGACCCATGGTTCGGCGGACCGGACGCCTCCAGGCCGTAACGTGGGATGAGGCGCTCCAGATCTTCGCCCAGAAACTTGGGGAGATGCGGAGCCGCGCCGGTGCAGGGACCGCTGCGTTCATCAATCAGCACGAGTCAGGAAGCTTTCCCGCTTTCCTCGACAGCTGGCTCGCGGGCTTCGGGATGCCGGCGCACCTCAGTTACGATGCAGAAGCGGATCATGCAGCCATCGCCGCGAACCGCCAGAGCTATGGCGTGGCGTGGCCAAGGCTCGATTTCCGCGCTGCTCGCCTCGTCGTCTCGATTGGAGCGGACTTCCTCGACAACTGGGGCGCGATGGTGCCGCAGCAGCTCGACTTCGCGGACGCGCGCGCCGATCACGAGAGGGCGCCGAGACTGATTTATGTGGGTCCGCGTCGCTCGCTGACCGGTCTCAACGCGGACCAGTGGATCGATTGCAAGCCCGGCAGCGAGATGGCAATCGTGCGACTGCTTCAGGGACAGCTCGCCAGCGCAGCTGCATCTCAGGCGACCGGCGTCGCTGCCTCTGTGCTCGACGCGTTAGCCCGCGAATTCGCCGCGACGTCCCCAGGCATGCTGATCGCCGGCGGTGGCGGAGTCGATGGTCTGGAAGTCGCGCTCGCCGCGAATGCGCTCAATCAGTCCCGCGGAAGTGTTGGGGTCACGATCAAACCGAACGAGGGCTACCTGGGCTTCGATCGCATGGCTTCGCCCGCGGAGCTGCGGGCACTTGCCGAGCGGATGAACTCGGGCGGTGTCTCGATGTTGATGGTGCGCGGTGCGAATCCGGCGTTCTCGCTACCGAAGTCGGCCGGATTCGCCGCGGCGATGGCCAAAGTTCCATTCAAGGTGAGCTTCTCCAGTTATCCGGACGAAACGTCCGAGCTGGCGGATCTGATCCTTCCCGATCATCATTCCCTCGAGCAGTGGGGCGACGCTGAGCCGGTTCGCGGAACGGTCTCGCTGCAGCAGCCGACGATGGATCCGGTGTTCGATACCCGCGCGACCTCCGATGTGCTGATTGCCGCGGCGAAAAAGGACCCGGGAACCGCGGCGCGCTATCCAGCGTCCGACTATCGCAGCTGGTTGATCAGCCGCTTTCCGGGAGGAGCCGCCGGGCTCGCGGCCGCTCTTCCACGCGGCATTGTGTCAGGCGCGCTCGGCGAGCCCACCACCGCGCGTCCCGTTCCAGCGGTGCGTGCGGCCCAACCGATTGAGCAGTCCAGCGGCAACATGTACCTGGTCGTGTACCCGCACCCGTTCATCGGCGACGGACGAGGGGCCAACAAACCGTGGCTCCAGGAAATTCCAGATCCCGTCACGAAGATCTGCTGGCAAACCGTCGCCGAGTTGAATCCGGTGACCGCGGAAAAAATGGGATTGGAGAACGGTGATCTCGTCGTGATACAGACATCGGCGGGTAGCGTCACGCTCCCGGTGCTCCGCTATCTGGGAACCCAGCGCGACACCGTCGCCATCGGGACGGGCCGAGGCCACGCGCACGCCGGCAGATACGCGAAGGCCGGATTCAATCCGCTCGAGATTCTGCCGCTGGCTGAGGACCGAGCGGGGGGAGTGGTGTTCGTTTCGACCAAGGCGAACGTGTCGAAGGCGGGCGGCAGCTCTCACATCGTCACCACCGAAGGATCAGCGCGCCAGCACGGGCGCGGCATCGGTCAGGCGATCGCGATCGCGGATCTCAAAGCGGGAAGACCCGGCCACGATTCGGGCGCCGCTCATGCAGCTGAAGTTGCGCAGAATGGCGGACCGGAAGTGCCGGCGGGTGAGCGTCCCGAGGGCGGTGCCACGCACGGTGAGGAAATGCCCGGTGACGCGCCGCACCAGTTCCTTCCCGGTCTGCGGTCTCCGGTTGCCAACGACGCGCAGGGCGAACAGGGTGATCCGAAGTCGAAGGACAACGGCATGTACGATCCGAATCACTGGAGCGGCATGGCCAAGCGGCGCTGGGCGATGACCGTCGATCTTTCTCGTTGCACCGGCTGCGCGGCGTGCGTGAGCGCCTGTTACGCGGAGAACAACATTCCGACCGTGGGCGCCGACTGGCAGACGGGCAAGGTGCTTCCGGATAGAACCGGTTTTGGAGCGAACATTCTCCGCAGCCGCGAGATGGCCTGGATTCGCATCGAGCGTTACTACGAGGGCGGGGAAGACGGCAGCGCAGATTTTGACGCTCGCTTCGTGCCCATGATGTGTCAGCACTGCGGCAATGCTCCGTGCGAACCGGTGTGTCCCGTGTACGCGACGTACCACTCGCCTGATGGACTGAATGTCCAGGTCTACAACCGTTGTGTCGGTACGCGCTACTGCTCGAACAACTGTCCATACAAGGTTCGCTACTTCAACTGGTTTGGCTATGGCGAGCCGGCGAGGCCGCAGTACGCGTTTCCCGAGCCACTGAACTGGCAGCTCAATCCTGACGTGACTGTGCGCGGCAAGGGCGTGATGGAGAAGTGCACTTTCTGCGTCCAGAGAATCCGTGAAGCGGAAAATCGCGCGACGGCGGAGAAGCGGGCGCTCAAGCCTGACGAGTTCACGACAGCCTGCGCCGCATCGTGTCCGTCGCGGGCAATCGTGTTCGGCGATGCCGCTGACGAGAGCTGGACAGTGGCGCAGCTCGCAAAGGACGCGAGGGCCTATCACGTCTTCGAGGAGCTCAACACCTACACGGCAGTCGTCTATCTGAAAAAAGTTTCGCATCCGGCGCCATCCGGAGCCGGGGGCGCGTAGCCGTGTCAACTCTCTCGCAGCCGGTCCCTGCGCGCGACGAGCCGCGACGGCCGAACATCGCGACGGCAGACATACAGCTGCCGGCGGTGAAGGATTACGAGCAGGTCGATCGCGAGATCGTCGGCACTCTCCACCCGACGGTCGCGTGGTTCATCGGACTCGGTGTCGCCGTGTTCTTCCTGTTGATCGGCATCGCAGCGTGGATGTACCAGATCTACAGCGGACTCGGGGTCGCGGGATACAACCCGCCGGTGATGTGGGGCGTATACATCATCACCTTCGTCTTCTGGGTCGGAATCGGCCACGCCGGAACTCTGATCTCGGCGATTCTCTATCTCTTTCGGGCCGGATTCCGCACGACGATATACCGCTGCGCGGAGGCCATGACCGTGTTCGCGGTCATGACGGCGGGACTGTTTCCGATTCTGCACCTCGGCCGGCCCTGGAAATTCTTCTGGCTGATCCCGTATCCCAACTGGCGGTACATCTGGCCGCAGTTCAAGAGCCCGCTGGTGTGGGACGTTTTCGCGATTCTCACCTACCTCACGGTGTCGAGCACGTTTCTGTACATCGGGCTGATCCCCGACATCGCCGTGCTGCGCGATCGCGAGAACATCAGTCCGATCAGAAAGCGGATCTTCAGCGTGCTATCACTCGGGTGGCGCAACACCGATAACGAGTGGCGCCACTTTGCGCGCGCGTACCTGTTCCTCGCCGCCTTCTCCACTCCGCTCGTTCTGTCGGTGCACTCGGTGGTGTCCTTCGACTTCGCGATGGCGCTGACACCCGGGTGGCACACGACGATCTTCCCGCCCTACTTCGTCGCCGGCGCCATCTTCTCGGGTATCGGGATGGTTTTCACCATCATCA
>JALYYH010000296.1 GCA_030946665.1 Gemmatimonadota bacterium | reverse complement strand
CTTACGACGACATCGAGATCGCCGCGGTTGGAGAGACGGACATCCTCAACGTCCTCGGTCCCTACGTTGCGATCGAGCACCGCTTGTCGATCGAGCACTCCGACGAGCACGGCGAGGACGACACGACGCGCGCCGTGGTCGACCTGCGAAATGGCAAGACCGTCGCTTTCGATCGCATGCTCCGTGACACCACTGTCCAGGAGGCAGCGGGAGAAGGTGGCCTCGTGAACCGGAGATGGCGGCACGACGGATACGATGTGGTCTCGCATTACGATTCCCTGCACAAGGCAAATACGCTCGCATTGCGCGATCATCGCGGACGTGAATGGAGACTTGGCCTGATCGGATCGACCTACGTGCAGATCTTCTGGCTCGACAAGCCGAGGGTGGATGCGCAGACGCGACACGCCCTGTCGCGTGCGTTCAACGACGCCACCACGTATGGGGAGCGAGTACAGCAGGTATCACGCAAGCGGCGGGCGAAGCCCGCGAGGCGCGCAACGCCGGGACGTCAGACGTGAGTCGCGCCAAGTCGACCGGCTCGAGCTCACGCAACCCGGCCCGTCCGGTGCACGAGACGCAACACGAGACCGCGCAGCTGATGATGCCTCAGCACGCGAACGTGCTGGGTCATGTGTTCGGAGGTGTTGTGCTGTCGATGATGGACACCACCGCCGCCGTTTCCGCGATCAGGCACGCGCGACTCGCCTGTGTGACGGTGTCAGTCGATCGCGTCGATTTCCGCGAGCCGATTCACGTCGGCGATCTTGTCGTGATGAAGTCGAGCGTGAATTACGTGGGCAGGACATCGATGGAGATCGGAGTGCGGGTCGAGACGGAAAATCTCCTGACCGGCGTGCGGCGCCACACCAACTCGTGCTACCTCACCTTCGTCGCGGTGGATCGAAATGGCAAACCCGTACCCGTGCCGCCGCTCAAGCCGGAGACGCCCGACGAGATTCGTCGATACGAGGCTGCGCGCGAAAGGCGCGAGAGGAGGTTGCAGGAGCGGATGTCCGAGGAGGCTCGGCTCGAGAAGGCGTAGGGATCAGGATTTTGCGCCAGCGAGCGGGTTCGAGCACCGCTCGCAACCTTTACGACGCGCGGTTGATCAGCGGGCGCGGATTCGAGACGGGCATCGAGCGACGAAACAGCAGCCGCAGCTTTTCGTCGGTGAGCGACTGCATCACTTTATCGGGGGCCACGCGCGACGTGACGCTTCGCGATTCCGGGCCGGTCCAGATATCCCAGGCGTAGCGGTCGAACTTCGCCGTCTTGCCGCCGGGATGATGGAACACGATCATCGCGTTGCTAGCGCCGGGAACCTGCACTTCCACCCCCCAGTTGGTGCCGTCGGGTCCCCGGAACGGTCGCATCTTTCTTGCCATGGCTTCCCTAGTGAGACGTCAGCGCGAGTGGATGCAGACGCTGGCGGCCGACGAATCCCGCGTCGACCTCGTGCCAATATAGAACACCGGGCTCGCCCAGTTTCCAGCAGTAGAAAACGTCGCGCCCATCGATCTGGCCGCGGAAATCAACAAGTCCGGTGCCCATTCCCTTGCAGATGACACCCAGGTCGTTCAGCTCGGCAATGTAACCTTCGATATCCCTGGCGAGGCGCTGCGCCTCCATCTGAAGGAGCTCGGCGATTGCATCAGGACGCTCGGGGCTCGCGCCGACTGTCGCCAGCTCGAACTCGCGGACTCTGTCCTCCCAGAGGCCATGTTCGCGCACGAGATCTTCCACGATCCTGCTCACCAATGGCAGGGTGCGATTCGCTTCCTCTACCGTGAAGATCTTTTCCATGCCTTCTACTCTGGTTGATTGGTGTGTCTCGGGTCAAGTGCTTGTTGTTCTGGATTATCGCGCCGGTTCGTCGAGGGGATCCTGCTCCGGCCGCTCCTCCTCGCCGGGTGCTAAGATTGCGAGCTTGGCTCGAATGGGATATCGATCTCCATGCCGTCCCGAGCGATGATCGTGGCCGGAAAAACCGCGCGCGACTCACGCTCCAGCTCTGAGGTGTCGCGAGAGTAGCGGGCGCTGACGTGTGTCAGAATGAGCTTCTTCACACCGGCCTTGGCCGCGACCTCGGCGGCTTCGCGCGCAGTCGAATGTCCGGTCTCCAGCGCGCGCGGCGCTTCCTCTTCGGCAAACGTCGCCTCGTGGACAAGAACATCCGCCCCTGTCGCGGCGGCGATCGTTCCTTCAGACGGCCGTGAATCACCGGTTAGCACAATGCGTCGGCCGGGTCGCGTCGGTCCTACCAGCTCGGAGGGCGGGATCGTTCTTCCATCGGGAAGTCTTACCGTCTCGCCCTTGTGGATCTTGCCCCAAAGCGGTCCTTCGGGAATTCCAATCTCGCGAGCTTTGTCCGGGTTGAATCTCCCCAATCTCGTCTCCTCGGCGATGTGATATCCAATCGCGGTTCTGTCGCCGTGCTCGACGGAGAAGGGAATCACCGAATATCCAGTTCTCTTGAGGGGCGCTTCGGGCGCGAGTCCGATGATCTTGATCTCGAAGTGCTGCTTCTCGCTCCCGAGTGTGATGGCGCGCCAAAGGAGCTTCTCGCAGCCGACGGGCCCGTAGAGGTTCACCGGCTCGGTTCGTCCCTGGAGCGCGAGCGTCCGCAGCAGGCCGGTGAGACCGAGCATGTGGTCGGCGTGCATGTGGGTGAAGAAAATGTCGGACAGCGCGAAGGTGATTCCGTAGCGCATCATCTGTCGCTGAGTGCCCTCCCCGCAATCGAACATCAGCGTTTCGCCCTCGCGGATCACGGCAAGCGACGAGACGTTGCGCTCGACCGTGGGACGTGACGCGGACGTTCCGAGAAAGCGAAGGGAGAGCGACATGCCGGGGAATATATCGGCGTCCAGATCGCGGCTCTAACCAGATCGGTGGTGTTACTCTATGCCGATGCAGTCGTCCTATCCCCGTATGCCCACTCTGTATCCTGAGGCTGGGCATAGAGTTACAGGCCTGAGACATCGTTTGGGTCTTGACTTCAGGCGCGGATCCGCTACCTTAAGCAAGAGCGGCCCCGCGTTGTTCCGCGGGGCTTTTGCTTTGATCCGGTGCGACGGGTCAGCCCGACTGGTTCGAGGACAGTCCGTCGCGTTCATCGCGGGGCTGTAGCTCAGCTGGGAGAGCGCTGCAATCGCACTGCAGAGGTCAGGGGTTCGATCCCCCTCA
>JALYYH010000295.1 GCA_030946665.1 Gemmatimonadota bacterium | reverse complement strand
GATCGCGTGGAGAGCTTCCGCAAAGAGGGGAACGTCGTTCGTCTGACGTTGCACCGCGAGTGAAAGAGCTCGAGGCGGTCCTCATTGCGTTTCGAGAGGGGACGCACTGTGAGGCCGCCGTGTGGGGAAGCGATGGCCGCTCCGCACCAACAGTGATCGCGCGTTCGAGTCCCAAGGTGCAGATGCCGGACGTCCTACCGGACGAGCCGGGTCAATCGGTGCCGACCAATTTCGGGACGCAAATAGTCACGCGCGTCCCCGCGGTCAGGAGGATCTGGCTGACTGTCGGCCCATGCGATCCGTCGTACTCGCCCGAAGATCGTCATATCAAGCTGTTGATGCCGGTCGTATCGCAGTTCACGCAAGCGGCGCTGGAGGTCGAGCACGCGGCGACGGAGCTCGCGGAGAGATACGAGGAGATCAATCTCCTCTACACCATCGGCGAGATACTGGGCCGCACCGTCACGCTCGAAGACGCGGCGGCCACGATTCTTACCGAAATCTCCGAGACGGTGGGCGCACGCGTTGCGTCAATTCTCGTCCACGATGCTCGCACCAACACGCTGCAGGCGGTGGCGGCACTAGGCGTCCCCAAATCCGAGATTCCGCCCATCAGCGCCGACGATCCGAGCAGCGTCTCCGCCCGCGTGTTTCGCACGCAGCATCCGCTGATCGTGGTGGGAAAGGGCGTCACCTTCGGAAAGGAGTCGCCCTATGGCCGCGGTGAGATGCTGTCGGTGCCCATCATGTGGACGACGCCGACCGGAGGCATGCCGCTCGGCGTCGTCAATCTCGCCGACCGTCGCTCTCGCCAGCCATTCACTGCCGGAGATCAGAAGCTCGTTACGGCGATCGCGACGCAGATCGGGACAGCGATCCAGAATGCACGTTTGGTGAGCGCTTCCCTCGACCAGCAGCGACTGCTGCAGGAGATGAGCCTCGCGCACGACCTGCAGATGAAGCTGCTTCCTTCGACGGATGGCGTGTTGCCGGAAGCCGAGGTGACCGCGCGCGTCATCCCGGCCGAGAGTGTGGGCGGAGATTTCTATCAGCTCTTCAAGCTTCGCGAAGGCGCAACCAGCGTGATGATCGGAGACGTGTCGGGTCACGGCTATCGGGCCGCGCTCATCATGGCGCTCGCCATGAGTGCGTCCGCGATTCACGCGCAGAACTTCCAGAATCCCGGGCAGATGCTCGGGGCTCTGCTCGGGTCGTTGCGTGAGGAGCTCGAGACCACCGAGATGTTCATCTCGCTCTTCTACGGAGTCATCGATCCCGCGAAAGAGAAGCTTACCTATGCGAACACGGGACACCCGCACGCGTTCGTGGTCAGCGAAGAGGGAACGATAACACGTCTGGCGGCGGTGAACCCTCCCCTGGGCATGCTCGACGAGACTCCGAACGCCGCTTCATTGTCCTGGGTGAAACAAAAGGATCTGCTCGTGCTGTTCACTGACGGCGTCAGCGACGCGCGCAATGGCAGCGATCAGCGCCTGGGTGAAGAGCGCGTGCTCGATCTGATTCGTGAGAACCGCGAGAACGACACGAAGGTGATCGTCGACAGAGTCTTCAAGATGCTGGAAGTTCACACCAGGAGCGTTCCCAGCAGAGATGACCTGACGCTCGTAGTCGCGCGGAGCTGAGCGTGGCGCGCGCGCCGCACGAAGGTGCGGGCGAGGGGGGACGGCGACGAAGCACCCGTCATCCTCCGGTGCTCAAGAAGTACGGACAGCATTTTCTCTCCGACGAGAGAATCCTCGACGGAATCGTCAACGCGCTCGCGGCAACCCCTACCGACACGATAGTCGAGGTTGGTCCCGGCCGCGGATCTCTCACCGATATCCTCGCTGAGCGAAGCGGTCGAGTCATCGCGGTGGAGATAGATCGCGCTCTCGCCGAGCAGCTGCGCGAGAAGTACCGTGATCGCCCGAATGTCGAGATCGTGCAGGCCGACGTGCTGGAGACGGATCTCCAGGCGCTCGCGGGAGGCGACTTCCTGCTGATCGGCAACGTGCCGTACTACATCACCACACCGATAGTTTTCAAGGCACTCGATCCGCCGATCCCGAGGCGCTCGGTGTTTCTTGTGCAGCGGGAGGTGGCGGACAGAATGACGGCGAAGGAGGACACCGAGAGTTACGGCGCGCTCTCGGTAAACGTGGCGGTCGTCGCCAACACGCAGCAGGTGATGAGCGTGCCGGCGAGCTCCTTCAAGCCGCGGCCGAAGGTCGAATCGGCGGTGATCAGGCTCACGCCGCGCATGGCGCCGCTCGTGAACGGGGAAACATTGCCGGGGTTTCGAGCTTTCGTCCAGGCGATGTTTGGGCAACGGCGGAAGCAGATGCAAAGGGCCCTTCGCACCGTCCGAGGGATGTCCGCGGTCGAAGCCGGTGAGGTACTCGAGCGAGCGGAGATCGCGATCTCGGCGCGGCCGGAGGTGGTCAGTCCGGAAGGATTCGCCCGATTGTTCGCGTTGCTTTGAAGTGCAACGGCAACTGCCAGGAGCTACCAGCATTGGTCAAGCTGGCAGCTCACCACTCGTTCCGTTGCAGTTAGTCCGAGCGATTGGTCAAAGCGAACGAAAGCCCTTCCAGCTCCATCGCCATATTCACGTTCCGAACGGTGACGTCCGCCGGCACCGACAGCTGCACCGGCGCGAAGTTGAGGATCGCCTTGATCCCCGCGCGCACGACCTGCTTCACCACCGCCGCCGTATTCTCCGCCGGGGTAGCAACAACCGCGATGTCAAAGTCCTGTTTCGTGGCGTCCTTCTCCAGCTCCGCGATGGGCCTGACTGTGAGATTCTCCCAGCGCTTCCCGATCTTCGCCTCATCGCTGTCGTAGACTGCGGTCACGTTGAATCCGCGATCCGCAAAGCCACGGTATCGCGCCAGCGCTGCGCCGATCTTGCCGGCGCCGATGATACAGACGCGCCAGTGTTTTCCGAGACCGAGAATCCCGCGCAGCTTACCCGACAGCTCCGGAACGGAATAGCCGAGTCCGCGTTTGCCGAAGGATCCGAAGAGTGAGAGATCCTTTCGCACCTGAGCGGACGTGGTCCCACCGAGACGCGCTAGCTCGTCGCTCGAGATGGTCTTGAGACCCTGGCGCTCGATCCCCTCGAGAAAGCTGAGATACAGGGAAAGGCGCCTGACTGTGGATTCCGCTATCCGCTTCAAGGTCG
>JALYYH010000089.1 GCA_030946665.1 Gemmatimonadota bacterium | reverse complement strand
TGCGGCTTCCGGGAAAGTCCGGCGCGCAGGTGCTTCATGATCTCCGCGCCCGCGGATTCGACCGGCCCGTGCTCATTCTCACTGCTCAGGACGCGGTGGACTCCAAGGTCGAGGCGCTTCGTGCCGGCGCGGACGACTACGTGACGAAGCCTTTTGCTTTCGAGGAGCTTCTCGCCCGAGTGGAGGCGCTGTCGCGCCGGCCCCGCGCCAGACTGTCGCCGGTGCTCAAGGTCGTGGATCTCACGCTGAATCTCGATACCCGTGAAGTCGCGCGCACCGGCCACGCCATCGAGCTGACGCCCAAGGAGTACACGGTGCTCGAGTATCTGATGCGGCACGCGGGCCGAGTGATGAGCAGAACCCTGATCACCGAATACGCGTGGGGGTATCACTTCGATCCGGGAACGAACATCGTGGACGTCGTGATCAATCACCTCCGCAAGAAGATCGACGCCAGCAATCCACGTAAGCTCATTCACACCATTCGCGGCGTAGGGTACGTCATCCGCGAAGAGAACGCCGCCGGAAAGGCGAGCTAGACCTGGTGGTTTCTACACGAGTCAAGCTGACGGCGACGTTCGTGGTGGGGCTCATCGCGATCACGGGTACGCTTTTTCTGGCCGTGCTTACCGCCCGCAACAACGCCGTCTACCACGATATCGCCCAGTACGCGGCGGCCCAGGGAGATCTCGCTTCCCGCGTGATCAACGAGGCCGCGCAGTCCGGAGTAAAGGTTGTCGCCACCGCCGATACGGCGCTGATCCCGCTGCTGTCACCGAAGGTCATCGAGCGACTCCAGGCCGTCCCGGGCTACATCGTCGTCGTAGATACTCTGGGGCGCGCCGTCTACCGCTCCGGCGATGTGATGCGCCTCAAGAGCGACGATATGACCGCGCTCCAGACGCAGCTCGCGGACCTGCCGAAGTCCGGAGAGGCTTTGATCTTCTCGCTGGATTCACTTCAGGAGAAACTGCTCTTCGTTTCTCATTCGCTAGCCGGCAATCCCGGAGGACTGAGCCGAATCGCATCGGGGGCGGTCGCGACACGCGCGAGCACGGTTCCGCGGGAGTACGCGATCGACGCGCTCTTGATTGTCCCGCTCATCATCATCGGCGCCGGGGTCGGCGCTTTCATGTTCCTTGGCCGCACCCAGCGCCAGCTCGCAGAGATCACTACCGAGGTCGCCGCGATAACCGACGGCCGGAGCCTCCACCGGCGACTGGCGCTGAGCGAGGACACCACTGACTTCGCTGATCTGGTGACCACGCTCAACGCGATGATCGGGCGCCTGGAGACCTCGTTCGGCGCGCTGCGAAGATTCACGGCAGACGCCAGTCACGAGCTCAAGACACCGCTCGCCGTACTGCGAGCCGACGTCGAGCGGGCGATGACAGAAACCTCCAGCCGCCACGAGCGCATGGTGGCTCTCGAAGAGGCGCTGCAGGAGGTGAGGCGCATGACCGATCTGGTCGAGAGCCTGCTCACTCTCGCTCGCGCCGACGAAGGGCGCTTCGACATTCATCGTGAGCCTGTACAGCTGCAGCCGCTCGTGCAGGAAGTCTACGAGACCGCGCTCATCCTCGGCGAGGCGCAGGGCGTGACTGTGAACTTGCCGTTCACCACCGACGTCGTCGTGATGGCGGATCGCACCCGCCTACGGCAGCTCTTTCTCAACCTCGTTACGAACGCGATCAAGTACACACCCGCCGGTGGCAAGGTGGAGCTGGGATTGGGACGCCACCCCGACAATGTGACCTTTGCCGTGCGGGACACCGGAATCGGGATCTCGGCGGCTGACTTTCCGCACGTCTTCGAGCGTTTCTGGAGGGCGGACCGGGTACGCTCGCGCATGTCCGAACGGGGCGGGTTCGGGCTGGGGCTGGCAATCGCCCAATGGATCGCCCAGGCGCACGGCGGGACCCTCACCGCTTCGTCGCGTCTCGGTCGTGGCAGCCTGTTCACGGTGACCCTCCCGATCGCCACCGACGGCCTGCACTCTTAACCTCGCGCTAATCGGAACGTTAGGACTCTTTCACGCACTGCTAACCGACGCGCTATCGCGTCCCGTGTACGACTCCGGGAACTTGTGCTCGACCTTCCCGGAGATGAAATGCTGAACACGCTTCTGGAATCACGCGCGAAGTGGGATTTATCCGCGCGCGGACCGATCACCAGCGTCGCGGCGCATGCTGCGGTGATCGGAGCCGCGGTGTTTGCAACCGCACAGTCACGGACCGATGTGCCACGAGCACCGGACCCTACTCACGCCGTCTACTTTGCTCCCGCAACACCCTCTGAGCGGCCCGAGCATAATCCGGGACCCGTTCTAACAGTCCGCCGACCTCCGCTGGTGTTCGTCGATCCGCGGGTCAACGTGTCGATGCCTTCCGTGGACCTCGCGTTTCCGGAGGTAGTTGCGGGCGATTTTCGTCGGGCACTGCGAGCGGATTCTGCGTCGACCGGGGGCCTGAGTCCGGGAAGCGGCGATGAGGGCAGGAGTTTCCATGCCGACCAGGTCGAGAAAGAGGTATCGCTGATATCGGGAAGCGCCCCGCCACGCTACCCGGAGGTGCTGCGCACCGCCGGCGTCGAGGGCAAGGTACTGGCGCGGTTCGTTGTAAACGAAGACGGCCGGGTCGACGGGCAAAGCGTAACGATTCTCCGATCCGAGAACCCCCTCTTCGAGGAGGCGGTGCGCGCCTCTCTCTCCCGCATGCGGTTCAATGCCGCCGAGATCGGAGGCAAGAAAGTCCGACAGCTGGTCGAAATGCCTTTTGTGTTTGCTCTATCCCGCTGATTAAGTCTGGGTTAATACTATTTCATGGATTCTTAATCTTGCGGCTATTCCATGGCGTTCCGCTTGCGAACAGCTTTCGTCACGAACTTCCCACTGGATGAGGAATGTTTAACCAATTAATCGAGTCGCAGCCGCAGAAGCAGAAGATGGCTGGCGGTACGGTGTTCAGCATCGTGCTCCACACCTTCCTGATCGCGGCGGCCGTCTACGCGACGGCCCGGGCCGGGGTGAAGGACGAGAAGTCGAAGGCCGAGAAGATCCAGTTCGTGGAGATGAAGAAGGAGCCCCCGAAGGTTCCCGACAAGCCGCCACCGCCCAAGGAAGTGGTGGTGAAGCCGCCCCCGCCGAAGGGATTCCAGGTTCTTCGCGCGCCGGTCAAGATCGACATCAAGATCCCGGAGATCGATTTGTCGAAGGCGATCACGAACGAGAACGACTTCACCGGAAAGGGCGTGAAGGGTGGAACCGGAAACGGTGTGGTCGGCGGAAAGGGTCCGGTCACCGACCAGGTTTACTTCGAGTTCCAGGTCGAGAAGCCCGCGGAGATGCTGCAGGATAGCCCGAAGCCCAAGTATCCGACGGTTCTCGAGAGCTCAGGCATTGCCGGGGAGGTTCAGGCACAGTTTGTGGTGAAGACTGATGGCAAAGCCGACCTGGACCAGTTCAAGGTGCTGAAATCGACAAACGAGCTTTTCACCCAGGCTGTAAAGAACGTTTTGCCGAGAATGCGATTCAGTCCCGCGATGATCGGCGGCAAGGCCGTCCCTCAGCTCGTCCAGCAATCGTTCCAGTTCGCAGTTCCGCGCTAACAACAAACCTTCCGGAGTAAACAATGCAGCTGTCACTACTCGACATTTACAACCAGATGGGCAACTTCGCGAAGGGCATCGTGTTTGTCCTTGCCATCATGTCGATCTGGTCACTCTCGGTCGCCATCAAGAAGTGGTGGGACTTGCGGGCAGCTCAGAAGGAGACCCGCAAATTCGCTCCCGAGTTCTCGCAGTTTCTCGAGGAAGACAACCTCGCCGAAGCGGTTACTCTCGCCGACAAGTACAAGAAGTCGCACGTCGC
>JALYYH010000233.1 GCA_030946665.1 Gemmatimonadota bacterium | reverse complement strand
TCATACGCCTTGCCCGGTTCGACGCGGGGGACCTTCTTCGTGCGCATCTCCATTCAGGACGGACTCACCAAATCCGCGTTCATCTCGCGTCTATCGGCCATCCTGTCATGGGCGACGACGTTTATGGGGGAGGCGGAGGACGTCGTGTGGCCGGACTTCCTCCCAAGCGGCACTTCCTCCACGCGGCCTGGCTCGCATTCAACCACCCCGTGAGCGGCAAGCCGCTCGATTTCCGGTCTCCGCTTCCGGAGGACCTGAAAAGCGCGCTCGCCGTGATGTCGGGCGAGCACACGTTGCCGGCTGGAGTGGATCCGCTGGCTGCGTTTCGATTCTATGAGTGAATCCGTAACCGTTCCGCCGGAAGAGGTCGTCGAGGAAGCCCCGCGGGTTCCGACGCGACGCTTGCTCGCGTTCGAAGTCGGCGGCAGTGTCCTGGCCTGCGACATGGATTCGTTCCGTGAGATCGTTCCCGCGCAGCGGACGACCCGGCTGCCCGGCGCGCCCGATACCGTCTGCGGACTGATCAACCTGCGCGGAACGATCGTGACAGTCATAGACGGCGGAATCGCGCTTGGCATACAACCGTGTGAGCGGACCAGCGGACTTGTTCTGCTGGTCGAGCACTTCGAGCGCCTGATCGGGATCGGCGTCGATGATGTGCGCGACATTCACGATGTCCCGATAGATCAGTTCATGAGCGCCGCTCCGCAGGAGTCGATTCCGGAAGGCATAGTGACGGGAGTGGTGGAGATAGAAGGACGGAACGTGCTGGTTCTCGATATGAAGGCGTTGGTTCAGCAGGTCATCGGACAAGGGAGGTAGGGTGAGCAGCACTGTGCTGGTTTGTGACGACGCGGTATTCATGCGGACAATGGTTAGCGACATCCTTTCCCAGGCGGGATTCACCGTCGTCGGGGAAGCGGAGAACGGAAAGCAGGCCGTGGAGAAATACCAGCAGCTCAAGCCCGATCTCGTGACGATGGACATCATCATGCCCGAGATGGGTGGCATCGAGGCGGTGAAGCAGATCACCCAGCTGGATCCCGCGGCTCGAATCCTCATGTGCAGCGCGATGGGCCAGCAGGCACTGGTTCAGGAGGCCCTGCAGGCCGGAGCGCGAGACTTCGTGGTCAAGCCGTTTCAGCCAAGTCGTGTGCTGGAAGCGGTGCAGCGGGTGCTCGCTTAAGTGGAGACCGGCCGCTACGCCAAGCTTTTTCTTTCCGAGAGTCGGGAATACCTCTCGGAGATAAACAACGCGCTCGTCGAGCTGGAGCGTGGCGACAGTCTCACGGCGATCGACCGGTTATTTCGCGCCGTGCACTCGATGAAGGGGATGGGCGCGGCGATGGGCTACGGAACCGTCAACGAGTTGTCCCACGAGCTGGAGACGCTGTTGGATCGGCTGAGAACGGGGTCGCTGAGCGTGACTGCTGTCATAATGGACACCCTGTTCGCCGGAGTAGATGCTCTGGAGCAGGCCGTCGCCATGGCCACCGCCGCGACGCCGATCGAATTCGACGTAACCGATGTCCTCACACGCATTCGGGCGGCCTCCAACGAGGAGCTTCCGGAGACGTTCACGTCAGAGTTCGCCATAATGGCGGTGGAGAGGAATCAGGAGCAGGCAAAGGCGCCCGTCGCAAAAGCGGCTCGCCACATTCGCATCGATGCCCGACGCCTCGACGCCCTCATGAATCTGATGGGAGAGCTCGTGATCGCTCGCGATCGCATCTCCCAGATTGCCGAACGCCTGGGCGATGAAGCGCTTCTCGAGGCGACTCTGCGCGCATCCCAGATCGTGGCGACGCTCCAGAACGAGATCATGACCAGCCGCATGGTCCCGGTATGGCAGGTGTTCGATCGCTTTCCGCGCGTCGTGCGCGACACTGCGCGCTCACTCGGCAAGGAAGTCGAATTCAAGATCGAGGGAAAGGAGATCGAGCTCGACCGATCCATGCTCGATGAGATGGGCGAACCCGTGCTGCACCTCCTGCGCAATTCTCTGGATCACGGGATCGAGACGCCGGCCGAGCGAAAGAAGGCAGGGAAGCCACCCGTCGCGACCCTCACTCTGACCGCGGAACGTGATCGCGCGACGGTACTTATTCGGGTGACGGATGACGGTCGCGGGATCGACCAGGCCAAAGTGCTTCCGCGTGCGAAAAAGCTGGGCCTCATCGACACAGGGACGACCAAACTTTCCGAAGAGGAGCTCATTCGCATCATCTCCCGGCCCGGCTTCTCGACTGCGGAGAAGGTGACTGACATTTCCGGCCGCGGAGTAGGATTCGACATTGTCGCCAGCAAGGTGCGCGCGCTTGGCGGATCGCTCGAAGTGCACACCGATTCCGGGCTCGGAACGAATGTAAGCATGCGCCTGCCGCTCACCCTGGCGATCACCCGCGCCCTCATAGCTCGCGTAGAGCAGGAAGTCTACGCAATCCCTTTGACTCACGTTCTCGAGACCTTCGCGTTGTCCCAGCCCATGCTGCAGGAAATCAAGGGAAAGGAAGTCGTCGCGATACGCGACGACGTATTCAGCGCGATATGGCTCCGCGACCGCGTCGGCCTCCCCGCCTCCGAGAAGACAGGCGGACAGGTCGTTCTCGTCGAGCTGGCGGATCGAAAAGCGGCGTTGATCGTCGACGAATTCGTCGGGCAGCAGGAAATCGTCGTCAAACAATTCGACGGCGCGAGCGGCAGCAGAACTCTCTTCAGCGGTGCCACTATTCTCGGCGATGGCGCTCCGGCGCTCATCATCGATGCCTCCACTCTTCTCTGAAATGACAATTCCCCGCGACGCACATTCCACCGAAGGCGGAAGCACGCTGATGAGCAGCGCGCGATTGGACGCGCTGCGCGAAGTCGCCAACATCGGAGCTGGTCACGCCGCCACCGCGCTGTCTACGCTCACAGGCACGCGCATCATGATCAGCGTGCCGATGGTGAACATCGTTCCTCCTGGTGACTTTGTTCCCGAGCTCGCCCCCGACGTCGAGATCGTTGCCGTTCAAATGGCGATGTCCGGCGACATTGGCGGGCAAACCGTTTTTCTGCTCGCCACCCCGGCTGGCCTGCGCCTCGCCGAGCGGATGCTGAGGCGCACGCGCGGGACCTCGCCGAGCCTTGGACAGCTCGAGCAGTCGGCGCTCAAGGAGGCTGGCAACATCCTCGCTGGCGCCTACCTCACGGCGTTGAGCGAGTTTCTGAAAATGAGCCTTATGCTCTCTCCTCCCTCGTTCACGACGGGCGACTCCGCACACGCTCTGCGCGCGCTCGGCGATCACGCGCCGCAGACTGATTCGCCGATCCTTTGCGTCGAGACGGAATTCTTTCTCGAGGAGCCGGTGGAGAGCCTGCACGGATTCTTTCTGCTCGTACCGGACCAGAGCGCCTTCGACGCCATTTTCCGCGCGGTCCGCGTGGACTGACCCGATGACCCCAGCGGCAACTGCCCGCCCACCGGCAGCCGCGCATGGCGGTGAGATCGACATCCTGCGGTCGTTCGCACGGCGAATCGATCCGTCGGACGCGGGCGCGTACAACAACCTCGGAGTCCTCTATTTCCGAAAGGGACTGACCGACGAAGCAATCGTTGCGTTCTCCCGCGCCCTGGCGCTCGACGAGAGGATGAGGGTAGCCCGGAGAAATCTGGAGATTGCCTACGGCGAGAGCGGCATCCTCGAGCGCCGGCTCCACGAGCTCGAGCAGCGTCTGCGATCAAATCCCGAGGATCTGGAAGCGCTGGTGCAGAGCGGGATCGCCGAAAAGACCGCCGGCCGGCTGGAACGCGCCCACGCACTCTTTCAGCGCGCGATCGCGCTCGACTCGGACAGCTCGGTTCTGCATTTCCTTCTTGCGGAGACTCTTTACAATCGCGGGCTGCACGAAGACGCGATGCGCTCCGTCCGCCGCTCCATCGAGCTCAATCCGGAAAATCCGGATGCGCTTTATCTGATCGGGTTCATCCTCGGCGATCTTGGCCGCGGCGAGGAAGCTTCCGAGGCGAACAGGCGCGCGGTGATGCTGAATCCGACGCTGGTGCGGGCGCAGGCCAACCTCTCTCTCGAAACGTACCGCCACGAAGCTACGCCGAGTCACCAGCAGAAAACGCCGGCCGGAGCGCACATCACGCTCGGGCGCGCATTGCGGCAGAAGGGATATTTCCAGGAAGCGCTGAAGGAATACGAGAAAGCCATCGACGGCGGAGAGGCAAACGCCGAGGTCCTGCAGGCGATGCTCGAGCTATATCTTCTGCAGCGCGACACCGGCGCAGCGATCGCCACCGCCGACAGATTTGCGCGCGAATTCTCCCCGACTGCTAAGACCTGGAATGGCCGTGGCGTGGCGCTGCAGCTTGAGGGCAGGCACGCCGAAGCCGAGGACAGCTACAAGAGGGCGCTCGACATCGACTCGAGCTATCCATTCGCGCACAACAACATCGGTGTCCTCGTCTGGCACAAGGGTGACACCAAGGGCGCGATCAACGCATTCAGGCGCGCCTTGCAGGTGTCGACGCCGCCCGTCGAGGCTCGGCTCAACCTCGCGCTCGGACTCTTCCGGCGAAAGCACATCGAGCTTGCGCTCGAAGCATATCGGCAGGTTCTTGGCGCCGCGCCCGAGCACCCTGTGGCGTGGAACGGAATCGGACTCATACTCGTCGAGCTGGAGAAATACTCGGACGCGCGCAATGCATTTGCGCGCGCCATCCAGGCGAACCCCGATTTCGCGGAAGCCCATTACAACCTGAGCTTCACGCTTTCCAATCTCGGCGATTTCAGCTCGGCATTGCGGGAGACCAAGCGCGCGCTCTCGCTCGATCCGATGTACACCCCGCAGAAGCTGGAGCTCGCGATCGAGCTTCCGCACGAAGAGATCCGCCTCACCGTCGCGCCGCCAATCACGGAGACGGACGAGTCGGTCGATCACGTCGAAGATTTCCACTTCGATCCGGCTATCCTCGAAGAATTGTTTGCGGAAAAGCCGATACGAGTAGACGCGCAGCTGGAAGATCCGATGTCGGGCTTCACGCTCGCGCGCGATCTCATCACGAAAGGTCTTTACGACCGCGCGCAGGGCGAGATCGCGCGGGTTCTGGCGCGTGGGGGCGACAAGGTCATCGGCCTTGTGCTGGCGGGCGACGGATTCGCCGCGCAGGGCCTCCATGGCGAAGGACTCGAGCGATACCGCCGGGCGCTCGAGATGGACGAGACCAATAGCTACGCCCGCCAGGGTACCGCGCGGTCACTGCTCGCGCTCGGCCGCGCCGAAGAGGCTCGGCCCCACGCCGAGGCTCTGGTGGAAGCGGGCAGCACCGACGTCAATCTGCTTTTACTTGCCGCCGAAGCGCGTGTCGCGTCGCTCGACAAACCGGGCGCCCGCGAGATTCTGGTCTCGCTGCAGGCGAGCGAAGGACGGAATGCAAACGTGCTGAAGCGTGTCGGAGATCTCTACTCCGCGCTCGGTGACGTGGATCGGGCAATCTCGGCGTATCGCGGAAGCCTCGCGATCGACGAGCGTCAGATCGAGACTCGCGTCTCTCTGGGAAGACTGCTGGCAACCGCCGGGGACGACACCGGTTCGATCAGGGAGCTCGAAACGGTGCTCGTCAGCGCGCCGAACCACGATTCTGCGGTGGTGGAGCTCGTTGGCCCTTACCGCCGCACTGGTCGCTCGCGCAGCGCCTTGCCCCGGGTAGTAGCGCTCGTTCGCCGCGACGTCTATCACTTCGCCGCGCTGATCGCGCTCGGCGAGATCCTGATCGATCTCGCGCGAGAGAACGACGCGCTGAACGCGTTCGAGCGCGTACTGCGGTTCGATCCGAATCACAGTGAGGCGCTGCGATACTTCAGGCTTCTGCAGCGGGGAAGGAGCTAATGGCGATCGAAGGACCGCTCCGCGAGCTCGGCATCCACGACGTGTTCCAGCTTCTCGACCTGAGCCGGAAGACCGGAACGCTGCGTATCACTTCTCCCGAGAAAAATAACGAGGGCAGCGTGTACTTTGACGCCGGGACGATCGTCGCAGCCACGATGAAGAGCAACCCCCATTTGCTGGGTACGATTCTCGAGCGCTCGGGGAAGGCGACGCCGGCTGATCTCGCCCGCGCCACCGCGATGCAGCGCGCGGGGGACAAGCGTCGTGTCGGCGAGATTCTCGTCGCACACGGGATCGTTACGCCGCGCGACATCGACCGCTTTATGCGACTTCAGATAGAGACCGTCGTGTTCGATCTCATGTCCTGGTCGGAAGGATTCTTCTCGTTCACCGAGGAGCCGCCACGACCGATTCGGAAGGACATTGCCGTTCGCGTGAGCACGGAGTCTCTGCTCATGGAGGGTGCGCGTCGCATCGACGAATGGTCGCGCATGGCAGACAAGATTCCAGACGCGCGGGTTCTGCCGCGGCTCGCGCCGCTCGACGAAGGGCCGGAGTCCTTCATCGACCTTCTTCCTCGGGAGTGGGAAGTACTGTCGATCATCGATGGTGAACGAAACCTGAACGAGATCGCCAAGCGGCTGGTGCTGCCCGAGTTCGAGGTCGCCAAAATCATTTATGGAATGTTGAGCACCGGCCTGATCGAGATCACACCGCACGACGAGGGGGTCCAGCGTGCCTGAGTCATCCCGGACCCTCTTCGCGACGGCTATCGGCGAGGCCGAGCAAACCGCCCTCCTGCTCGACGCGACGGGCGTCCCGCTGGCGGGCAGCTACATCGACAACGGGGGCAAAGACATCTCGGCGGAGATCGGCGCCGCGCTGAGTGGCGTCGGAATGGAAGTCTCCCGATCGATGCGGCTCCTCTCGCTCGGGGCTTGGACGGCAGTCGTGGTGGAGACAGATGCCGCAACGATCGCCCTGGCGCCCGCCCCGCAGGACAGCGTTGTGCTTCTGGCGTCCTCGTCGTCGGTACCGCTGGGGCTGGTGCGTCGGGTGCTCACCCGTTCGGTGGCGCTGGCGATCAACTGGATGCAGGGGCGTGCATGAAGGGCGCACTCGTGGAAATGGTGGCGACGCTGTCGCATCTGCCCGGTGTCGTCGCCGCGATGATCGTCGGGGCGTCGGATGGACTGATCGTGGAGGCCAGTCCAATGAAGGGAGTCGCAGTCGGCGGCCCTGATACGCGGAAGCACACAGCCGCGCTCGCGGCCTATCTTTACTCAAAAATTACGCGCGCATCGGACGCTGCCCGTCTCGGGACTCCCGCATTCATGCGCCTCGAGGCCGAGCAGGGACAAATCTGCGTCGTCGGCGCCCGCGACGTCGTTCTCGTTACGATCGTCACTCCTGATGCAAACCTGGGACGAGTGAGACTGGATATGATGAAGGCAGCCCGAGAAAAATCGTGACGAAGCCAACGGTGGCGGAGCCGTGGATCGAAGCGCCGCTCCGACGGCTGATGGACGACGCGCGCCTCATCTCTGGCGTGTTGCTCTATCCCACCGGGAAGGCGGTCGGTCAGTTCGGCTTCAGCAACGCGGCGGACGTCATGTCCGTTTGCGCGCTGACTTCGGCCATCAATGCGTCCGCTCGCGAGCTCGGAAGGCAGCTCGATGGCAAGCCGTTCTACGAGATGCACCACACCGGTGCCGACCGTCAGGTTTTCATGGCGCGCTGCTCCGCGGGCTCGAACGAATTTCTCTTCGTCGGCGTGTTCGACCGGGAAAGCTCTTTCGGCGTCGTCGAGATCTACTTCGAGGAATTCCAGAAAGCACTCGCGATGCTTCGCCCCGGAACCGAGATCCGCAGAGTCGGTCCGTCCGGGGATTTCGAAGGCGAGCTCAATCGCAGCCTGGACGCGCTCTTCGGCCCCGTGGGCAGATAGATGTCTGTCGTCAACTATGGCACCCGCGAAATCACGTGCAAGATCGTGTACTACGGTCCGGGTCGGTCCGGAAAGACGACGAACCTTCAACACGTCTACTCCCAGCTGCCCGAGGAAAGGAAGGGCAAGATGGTTTCGCTGGCGACGGATACGGACCGAACGCTCTTCTTCGACTTCCTGCCGCTCGATCTCGGGACGATTTCCGGATTCGCGACGCGCTTTCAGCTGTACACGGTGCCGGGGCAGGTTTACTACGCGGCCACGCGGAAGCTCGTGCTACAAGGCGTCGACGGGGTAGTGTTCGTCGCGGATAGCCAATCGCGCCAGTTGGCTGAGAACATCGAGAGTCTGCAGGATCTGCACGCAAATCTCGCTGACGAAGGCCTCGACCCGCGCACGCTCCCTCTCGTCATGCAGTACAACAAACGCGACCTGCCGGCGGCCGAGATAAGCAGCATCGAGGAGCTGGATGACACGCTGAACTTCCGCGCCGCCCCGTTCTTCCCGGCCAATGCGATAAACGGCGGCGGAGTGTTCGAGACTCTGCGCAGCATCGCGTCGATGGTGCTCGGGCGACTCAGCGCTCCCGCGCCTAAAGGATCCTGATCGGTGGCTACCGGCGTGAAGAAGGGCGAGGAGGAAGGCGGCGAATTCGCCGACTTCATGGCTGACATCAGCCATGAGATCGCCCAGCGCGTCGAGTCGCTCGACCCCGCGCCGAAGAGCAAGCCGAACGAAAAAAAGGCAACTCCGTCGGCTTCCGAGGCGGGAGTCATACTGGAATGGGAAAACGTCGCTGACAGAATGATCGAGGAGATGCGCTAATGGCTATCAAGGGTAGCCTGAAGGAAGCAAGCCTCCCCGACGTTCTGCAACTGCTCTCGATGGGGAAGAAAACCGGCTGCCTTGGTCTGTCGCTGCACGACAGCTTCGGCTCCATCTACTTCGACAGCGGACGCATCTGTCACGCGGCGATAGTAAACCGTCCACTCGATACGGAGAACGCGGTCTACACGCTCTTCACGTGGACGAGCGGCACCTTCAACTTCGAGCCGGGTGTCGAGCCGGAAGAGGGCGCCGAACGCGTTTCGGTTGACCCTCAGTCACTTCTGCTCGAGGGCGCGCGCAGAGTCGACGAGTGGTCTCTCATCGAAAAGAAGATCCCAAGCTTCGATGTAGTCTTCAGCATCGACCGGCCGCGCCTCACCAGCAACCGGGACACCCTGTCTCCGGAGCAGGAATCACTGCTGCCGCTCCTCGACGGACATCGCGACATCAATGGACTGATTCGCGATTCAGGGCTCGGGGAGTTTGAGGTTGGGAAGGCGCTGTACGGGCTGCTCAACGCCTCGTTCCTCCTGCCGGTGGGGCGCAAGCGAACGACGCCGACGCTTCCGCGCAACGCCAGCCCATTGGAGCGGCGCGAGCTTGCGAGCGCGTTATACAGGGCCGGAATGCACGACGAGGCGCTGCGCGAGTTTCGCGCTCTGGTGGAGGAGGCCGCCGATCCAGTCGCCTCTTTTCACCTTGGCCTGATCGCGCTTCGTCGAAAGGAATGGGCAAGCGCCGTAAACGCGTTCATGACCGCTGCCCCCAATGCACCTAGCAAGACGACGCTGCTGCACAATCTCGCGCTCGCGTATGAACAG
>JALYYH010000076.1 GCA_030946665.1 Gemmatimonadota bacterium | reverse complement strand
AGCAGCTGGTGAAGCGCGGCATCAAGGCGGAGCGGATTCATGGAAATCGCTCACAGGGGCAGCGCACTGCTGCTCTCGCGGGCTTCAAGAGCGGCCAGTACAAAGTTCTGGTCGCGACGGACATCGCCGCGCGCGGAATAGACATCGAGTTACTCGGGCACGTCGTCAATTTCGATGTGCCGCAGGCGCCCGACGATTACATCCATCGCGTGGGACGCACTGCACGAGCTGGCGAGGTTGGTGATGCTTTCACTTTCGTCGCGCCGGACGAGCAGAACGACCTTCGCGCGATCGAGAAGGCCATTGGGAAGCGATTGCCGCAAATCACTATCCCGGACTTCGATTACAACGCGCGACCGGAGGGTCGTCTCGAGATTCCCATCGGCGAACGCATCGCCGCGATTCGGGGCAGAAAGGCAGAGGAGCGCGCGCGCTCGAGAGCAAAAGGAAATGGTCAGAGGCCTCGGCCCCGCGGACATGGTGCCCCACAGTCTCGCAGTTCGCACGAATCGGATTCCCGCAATGGCAGTGCGCGTACCGGTCGCTCGCGCCAGCGTCGTCGCGGGCGGTAGATCGAGACTCGGGTAGTTCGCCCCGATTACAGGTTGACCGCCTTCATGCCTCCTTCAGGGTAGCGCGCTCCGGCAGCCGCTCCCTTTGGCGCTGCGGCGTCGATCCGTCTGAGATCATTCTCGGATAGCACGACGTTCAACGCGCCGACATTCTCCTCGACGCGTTCGGGATGTCTCGTCCCAGGAATCGGGACGATATCGTCTCCCTGGGCCAACACCCAAGCCAACGCGAGTTGCGCGGGTGTACATCTGTGCTCCTTCGCGATCTCCTCGACTTTCGCGACCAGCTCCAGGTTCTTCCGGAAATTCTCGCCCTGAAACCGTGGGTTTTGCCGCCGGAAATCGTCCGCGGCCAGATCCTCGATCCGCTTGATCTGCCCGGTAAGGAATCCACGACCGAGCGGACTGTAAGCGACGAAGCCGATGCCGAGCATGCGGAGCGCATCCAGCAGCCCTTCCTCCGGATCGCGCGTCCAGAGCGAGTGCTCGGTTTGCACGGCGCTGATCGGGTGAACCTTGTGCGCTCTGCGAATGGTGTTGACCGCAGCTTCAGATAGTCCGAGGTAGCGAACCTTTCCCTCTCGTACGAGCTCTGCCATGGCGCCGACGGTGTCCTCGATCGGAGTGTTCGGATCGACGCGGTGCTGGTAGTAAAGGTCGATTGTCTCCACGCCCAATCGCTTCAGCGATTCCTCGCAGGCCTGCTTTACATATTCGGGTCGCCCGTTGATGCTGCGCTTGGTCGGATCTTTGGGGTCGCGGACGTTGCCGAATTTGGTGGCGATGACGACGTGATCGCGCTTACCCTTGATCGCGCGTCCAACCAGCTCTTCGTTCTTGAACGGTCCGTACATATCGGCGGTATCGAGCATGTCGATGCCAAGCTCGATCGCACGATGAATGGTGCCTATCGATTCCTTCTCGTTGCTGGGGCCATAGAATTCGGACATGCCCATGCAGCCCAAGCCGATGGGAAAGGTCTGGAGGCCCTGAGAGCCGAGGCGGCGTTTTTTCGGGCTGGCGGAAGTCATTGGGATTCCTGAAGTGAAGCGTGATGGAAGTCTCACGCAACAGATACGCCGAAAGCCCGCTAACGCAAGCTCGATCTGCCTCCCCCGACGCAAATCTGAAAGGGGGTGATAGCGGTTCCGTCACGCCGCTATCACTCTTATGCGCATGCCGATTTCCCTGGCTACGCGTAACGTCTCGCATCGCTTCGGCACGGTGGTCGCGCTCGATGATGTGAGCATCGACGTTCCGGCCGGCCGGGCTGTGGCTTTGGTCGGAGAGAGTGGCTCGGGCAAAACCACACTTCTCCGGTGTTTCAATCGACTCGTCGAGCCTGAGCGCGGTGAAGTGCGCGTCGGCGAGAAAGATGTGCGCGCTCAGGCTGCCGTCCTGTTGCGCAGGCAAATGGGTTACGTCCAACAGCACGGCGGCCTTCTCCCGCACTGGCGAGTGCTGAGGAACGTTGCCCTCGTTCCGATGCTGCAGCGAATGAGCGACGCGGACGATGCAGCGCGGTACGCTCTCGAGCTGGTAGGACTTTCCGCGGTGGAGTTCGGCGTGCGCTTCCCGCACGAGCTGTCGGGCGGCCAACGTCAGCGTGTGGCGCTGGCGCGAAGCATCGCGGCGCGTCCGGGAGTCGTACTCCTCGACGAGCCTTTCGGCGCGCTCGACGCGATCTCGCGCGCCGAACTCCAGGAGACGTTCGACTCTTTGCGCAGGGAGCTTTCGGTCACGACACTGCTCGTGACGCACGATCTCGCTGAAGCTGGACGTCTTGCCGACGAAGTGGTAGTGATGAGACGGGGACGTGTGGAGCAGCATGGAACGATGCGAACGCTGATTTCCGCGCCGGCGTCCGAGTACGTCGCGCGATTGATCGAGCGCGCCCGAGCCGGGCTCGAGGCACTGCGCGCGTGAGAGGATCGATGCGTTTTGCGCACGGGTTGCTGGCAATCTCTGTCCTCTCTACGCAGGCGATTCTCGCGCAATCGAGACCTTCGCCTGCGTCACAGGACGCTCGGCCGATTGTCGTCGCGTCCAAGCCGTTCGGCGAATCCTATCTGCTATGCGAGATGTTCTCGCAGCTCCTTGAATCCCACGGTTTTTCCGTGGAGCGGCGACCAGGACTGGGCGCCACCGAGATCGCATTCGGCGCGCTGCGAAGCAATGCGATCGACGTCTATCCCGAGTACTCCGGCACCGGTCTGATCGCGATTCTTCACGACTCCCTTCCCGACTCGGTCGCCGCAAACCCGCGCGTGGTGTTCGCTCACGTGGCGCGGCGCTTTGCGGAACTTTATCGGCTACGCTGGCTGCCGCCACTGGGATTCCAGAATACCTATGCAATCGCAGTCACCCGCAAGACAGCCGCTCTCTATCACTTGCGAACCTTGAGTGACCTGGCGCGTGAGAGTCGGCAGCTCACAGCCGGATTTACCGCCGACTTCATCGGCCGAAGGGACGGACTCGTGGGTCTCGAGCGCGTTTATGGCATTCACCCGCGGGAGGTCAGGCCGCTTGCTCCAGCGATCAAGTATCAGGCGCTCGCGACGGGCGCCGTGGACGTGATAGATGGATACTCGACGGATGGCCTGCTGTCGAAATACGATCTCGTCACGCTGGTGGACGACCGACACTTCTTTCCACCGTACGAAGCTGCCGCCCTGATTTCCGGACAGCTGGAACAAAGGGTTCCAGCCGCGATTGCTACACTCACGCTGCTGAGTGATCGACTCGACGAACAGACGATGCGCAAGCTGAATCGCCGCGTCGAGGTCGATGGCGAAGACGTCGGCCGCGTCGCAGGTGACGAGCTCGCGCTGCTCGGTCTCGTCGGAAGCGCGCAGACGGCACGGCCAGCTTCGGGACAATCGCGGAACGACTTCGTCCGATACATGTGGGATCGGCGCGCAACTTTGGCGGCTCTAACGAGTCGTCATCTCCTGCTCGTTGGACTGGCGCTTTTCGCGGCGGTGATAGTAGCGCTGCCGTTGGGTTTGGCGCTCGAGCGAACCAGGCCACTCGCGGAGCCGGCGATCGGAGCACTCGGAGTGTTGCAGACGATCCCCAGTATCGCGCTCCTCGCATTCATGATTCCTCTGCTCGGCGTCGGTGTCGTCCCTGCCCTGGTAGCGCTGTGGCTGTACGCGCTCTACCCGATCGCACGCGGAACGTATACCGGGGTACGCGACGCGGATCCCGAGGCAGTCTCCGCCGCCGAAGCGCTCGGAACTACTCCCGTCCAACGACTGATGTGGGTGCGCCTTCCATTGGCTGCACCGGTGATAATGGCTGGAATACGCACGGCGGCAGTAATTACTGTGGGAGCGGCTACGCTCGCCGCATTCATTGGCGCCGGAGGTCTGGGTGAGCCGATCGTGGCCGGACTTGCTCTCGCGGACACGCGAATGATTCTCTCCGGCGCGCTTCCGGCTGCACTTCTTGCCGTGGCCGTCGATGGAATACTCGGATTGGTCGAGCGGCTGGTGGCGCCGGCGCACCGGCGAAGCAGGTTCTTGAGAAAGCGGAAAGAGGATCCGGTCTAGCTCTGAGTCGCCAACACCCGACAAGCTGAAACCGCGGAGTCAATAAACTCGCGAACCTGCCGATCCTGTGCAGACGCGCGTTCGAGACGCGACCCAACGAGAACCGCACCCACCCATTCGCGGGTATGCCACATGCCTCGTCCCCAGAGCGGCCGCGCCCGAGCCTGGGCCGCAGGCGGATGTGGACGGATGCTGACGTAGAAATACGGCTCGTCGTAGTAGCGGTCGCCCGGCTCGAGTCCGGCGCCGACGGTACGTGTGGTGCCGACCTTGATGAGCGTTGCGATGTCGAAGTGATGCGGCCAGCATCTGACTTCGCCGGCGTCATGCATCGAGCGGGCAACGGAGTTGAGCATCGACGCGCCATTGGTAAACCACTTCGACAGCTCCTCGAATTGGGATCTCTCGCTGGCGTCGAAGGAGTCACCCAACGCGACAGCATGGGCCGGAATATCGTAGTGTCGCTTGAGAGTATATCGGGCGGCGTCGGCACCGAGGCGCGCGATCTGCGTGCGAATCCACTGCGTTGCCTCGACGATGCTGCGTCCATGGAGACGATACCGCGCAATCGACTGGTCTTTGTCGGTGGCGATGAGCAAGGCGAGATCGGCTGGCCTCACGCCGATCCGGAAGGGAACTCGCGCGGTGACCACCCGCGAAAAGAGTCCGGCGAGACCGGGCACCCATTCCATGCTGGTGTGGCTGTCGTCGGATCGGTGCTTGAGGAAGGAAATCCCCGCGGCGGAAGCGAACTGCGCGGCGTGGTGCAGCTGCAAGCGGGACTCGGAGAGTTGTGCGCCGTCTTCAGGACGGATCGATTGCCACGCTCTGGTCGTGGCGGATCTGGTGCGGGTTTCCTGCGGTTGAACTTCCACAAATGCATCCAATAAGAGCCTCATCAGCATAGGGACTTAAGGGAACAGCCACAAGCCAAAGTTGCGGCCACTGAAGAGGTCATCCGTTTCCAGCTTCCCCCTCGCGCAGTACCGTGCAGCATATTCACGCACATGATCTCCTTTCGCGGTCTGATCTTCTGCGGCTATCTGACCGTCGCTCTGAGCGCCTGTCCGCGGGCGGCGCCGGAACCGCAGGTGTCTTCCGGAGCTCCGCGGTCGTTCGTGATGGGATTCTCGGTCATCCCGCCCAAGCCAGACCTGAAGATCGCCGTGCGCTCACTGGAGATTTGGACTCGGCGCGCCGACGCGTCGATAATGCATCTCGATGTGCCGTGGGCGCTTCTACTCGCCGGTACTTCACCCGAGGAAGCTCTCCGCCGCGACGGCGTCGATCTCGAGCAGTACTATCGCTCCAAGCATCTGACGCTCGTAGTCACAATCGATGTCACCAACGGGCTTGGCCGTGAGAGTGAAGCGCCGGCATTGGTAACCGCGCATCGAAGCATCACGGAACCAGCTATCCAGCGTCTCTATCGTAACTACGTGCGGTCACTCGTCGAGCTGCTGCATCCGGATTATCTGGGACTGGCCGCCGAGACCAATCTGATTCGCCTTCTCGCGCCTCGGCCCGTTTACGACGCGGTGGTGAAGATGGCCAACGACGCGGCCGGCGAGATTCGCCATCAACACCCAGCTAGCGCGCTTCCTTTGTACGTGAGCGTGCAGGTCGAAACTGCATGGGGACGGCTAGGTAAGCCGACTGTTTTTGCGGGCATCGACCGGGATGTGCACGACTTTCCGTTCATGAACGTCATCGGCCTGTCGTCCTATCCGTATCTGGGCGGCTTCGCGGATCCGGATCAGATTCCGCTCGAGTATTACACACGAGTGAGAGGATCGAGGTCGCTCCCGGTCATGGTCGTGGAGGGCGGGTGGCCATCGGCGTCAGTCCGCGGAGTATTTTCGTCGTCGCCCGAAATGCAGGCCAGGTACATCGCGCGCCAGTCGGAGCTTCTGGATGCGGCGAAAGCCATCGGTGTGTTCCAGCTGTCGTTCACAGACCTGGATCTCGGCAGCTTCCCCAAGCCGGTCCCAGCGATACTCCCACTGTTCGCCACGCTCGGACTCGTCGATTCCGATCTTCGACCGAAGCCAGCGCTCACAACCTGGGACAGGGTTTTTGCTCGGCCGTTGATGCGCTAAGTGGCGCGAGCAGTGACGCCATGTCCTTCCTGACGAAGAGCGACATCGGTCGGCCAATTGGATGCGATTTGTATACAAAACTTAGGCCCAGAATAATCCGGGCCGCGGCGAGGCGCAAGGAGTCGGCATGGGCCGGGCAGGCGGACGTTATATTGGCGGAACAATGCCAAAGCGACCTGCCCCGAAACCGAGAGGCCAGTCAGCGGGACGGCGCGGCGCCGGTGCGTCCGAGCGCGCAAACAGGCTCTACGATTCGCTGCGCGGCATGATCGTGCGCGGTCAGCTGGCGCCGGGTGCGCGGATCGTCGAGACCGAAGTCGCTGAACGCTTCGGTGTCAGCAGAACCCCGGTGCGCGCCGCGTTCCAGCGCCTGGAGCGCGAGGGGTACGTGACTGCCTCGACTACTCATCAGGCGCGAATGACCGTCGCCCCTCTGACACGAGAAGATGTTCAGGAGCTGCTGGAGATCGTCGCCGAGCTGGAGGGTCTGGCCGCCCGCAGCGCCGCACGTCTTACCGACGCCGAACGAGAACGGATCGCCAGGGATCTCGAGGGGCTGAACGCGGAGTTTCGTCGTGCCGCATCCGCGCGTGGAGCCCAGCCGGGAAAACTCTACGAGCTCGACGAAAAATTTCACCGGCGCTACGTGGAAGCTGGCGCAGGCTCACGTCTCCGCTCACTTCACGAAGCCGTCAAGCCGCAGGCGGAACGTTACATCAGAATGTACATCGCCCTTCTGCTCGACACCGTTCCGACGGCCGGAACCGAGCACGATGCGATCGTAGATGCCATTCGAGCCGGAAACGCAGCAGCAGCCCAACGCGCCGTTCAGAATAACTGGCGGCACGCCGCCGAGCGGCTGGTTCGCGCAATCGATGTGATGGGGGAGCAGGGGAACTGGTAAGTGGCAGCTCGCACCCGTTCAGTTGAAGCTAGCAGTTGCGAATTCCGTCTTGCGAAAATCCCGACTCGCTGCAGGATAGAGTATCACCAGCGTCGACTACAAATCCGCTAACTGACTAGCCAGAGGTAAGCTCACGATGGCAAACCGGAAGACTCCGCGAAGAACCAAGAAGACTGACAGCAGGAAATCTGGAATCGCCAAGAAAGTCATCGCCGTGGTTGGTGCCACGGGCGCTCAGGGAGGCGGACTCATCCGCGCGATCCTCAATGACAAGAACGGCTCATTCACCGCTCGCGCGATCACCAGAAACGCGAGCTCTGACAAAGCCAAGGCGTTGGCGGACGCGGGAGCCGAAGTTGTCACGGCGGATCTCGACGA
>JALYYH010000157.1 GCA_030946665.1 Gemmatimonadota bacterium | reverse complement strand
GTCGCGCCCGACGCGCCCCCATCCTCTTTTTGCGAGCTTCATCGCCGCGGCGGTGCAGGCGAAATCGCCGGCGCGAGGTAGCCGCAAGCGCACATCAGTAGAGACGGCGGAATAGCGTGGCGGAATTTTTTCCCGCGGACAAGCTTTTCCTCATCGCGGGCCCGTGCGTTCTGGAGAGCGACGAGCTCAATCTGAGAGTTGGCGAAGCGCTGGCGAGGATAGCGGAAAAGGTCCCTGGTGGGATCATCTACAAGGCCAGCTTTGACAAGGCGAACCGGTCCAATCCAAACGCTGCTCGCGGGCCCGGACTCGATGCGGGCCTGGCTGCTTTGGAGCGAGTGCGCAAGGCGACCGGACTTCCCGTCCTCACCGACGTGCACGCGCCCGATCAATGCGCTCCCGCAGCCGCGGTCGTGGACGTTCTGCAGATACCCGCCTTTCTCTGCCGCCAAACGGATCTCCTCGAGGCAGCGGGCGCGACGGGAAAGCCTGTCAACGTGAAGAAAGGACAGTGGCTTCAGCCGGAAGGGATGCGTGGCGCGGTCCAGAAGGTTCGCGGCGGGCAGAATGAAAAAGGCCGCTCCACTGACATTGCCGTAACTGAGCGCGGGACCTTCTTCGGGTACGGAGATCTGGTAGTCGACATGCGGTCGTTCATCAGGCTTCGCGACGCGTGCAACGCTCCGGTGATATTCGATGCGACCCACAGCGTTCAGAAACCGGGGCAGGGGCCCGAGGGAGCGAGCGGCGGAGCGCGCGAATTCGTTCCAGTTCTCGCACTCTCGGCGATCGCAGCCGGTGCGCAAGGGCTCTTCCTCGAAACGCATCCCGACCCTGACTGCGCCCCTAGTGACGGTCCCAACATGGTTCCGTTGTCCGAAATGGCATCGCTGATAGACCGCGCGATAGACATCTGGGCCCGAATCAACCGATGACCCGCAAGGATATAGTCGAGCGCGGACGTCGCGTGCTCCGCATGGAGACTGAAGCGCTCGCCGAGGCAGAGCGGCGTATTGGGGATGATTTCGCTCGCGCTGTCGAGAGCATCGCACGATCGGAGGGTCGCGTCATAGTGTCCGGTGTCGGGAAATCGGGCCTCGTCGGACGAAAGATCGCGGCGACGCTCACGTCAACCGGGACACCCGCGACGTTCTTGCACCCGGCGGACAGCGTTCACGGCGATCTCGGCATCGTCGGCAAGTCCGACGTCGCCATTCTCATTTCGAAAAGCGGCGAGTCGGCAGAAGTGCTGGGCTTGCTCGACCATTTGAAGCGCCTCGGCGTATGCACGATCGCGTTGACGGGCAACGCGAAATCGACCCTGGCCCGGCATAGCGACGTTGCATTGGATGGTTGGGTGAAGGAGGAGGCGTGTCCGCACGACCTCGCGCCAACGACAAGCACCACCGTGGCTCTCGCACTGGGAGACGCGCTGGCGATTGCGCTGCTGGAGGAGAAAGGCTTCGACGCAAATGATTTCGCGCGCCTGCATCCCGGCGGCTCGATCGGCAAGCGTCTTCTCACCAGAGTCTCAGACGTGATGGTGACGGATAGTCTTCCGATCCTTCCCGAGTCGGCAACGATGCGTGAAGCGGTCGTTCAGCTGGCGGAGCGGCGCGGAATCGCAATCGTCACCAAGCGTGACGGCGGTGTAGCTGGCGTGATTACGACGGGCGATCTCTCGCGCCTGATGGAACACGAGGAGAACGTTTTTCCCATCCCGGTGGCGAAGGTGATGAATGGAGAACCGAAAGTTGCCGATGCTGACGAGCTGGGAAGCGCGGTGGTCTATCGGATGGAGACATACGGGATCATCGCGATGCCCGTGCTCGGCGCGGACAAGAAGATCGTCGGAGTCATCCATCTGCACGATCTGATGCGCGCCGGAGTTGTCTAGTGCGAGCACTGTTCATTTGCACCGCTGTTGTTTGGAGCATCGGCTGCAGCTCGAAAAAGCAGCCTCCGGTCGCGACGCATTCTCCTCTCGCGGACTCGGCCGATCAGGTGATGTACGGCATGAGGTTCAATCTGACCGACAAAGGTCTCCAGCGCGCCCAGCTCCAATCAGATACCGCTTATTTCTTCGACGAGAACACCCGCATCGAGCTGGAGAAGGTGCACACGACTTTCTTCACTGCCACCGGCGCCAAGAACGCGGTGCTCACGTCGGAACGGGGCACCTACAACAGTCGCACGAGTAACATGGTGGCCCGGAAGAACGTACTCGTCGTCTCAGAGGATGGCCGGCGTCTGACAACCCCGGAGCTGATATACAATCAGCAGGCAAATCAGATTTCTAGCGACAGCGCCTTTGTCATGACCGAGCCGAATCGCCGGCTCGAGGGAATCGGCTTTCGCTCTGATCCGGATATGAAGAACATCCAGATCCTCAAAGGCGCGAGCGGAATTGTCAGGGGTGTGTCGACTCAGACAGCTCCTGGCAGTACGACAGCGCCCGCTGGTGCGACGACGCCTGCTGGTACAACTCCGACCGCAAGTACGACCCCGCCTGCTATTCCAAAGCGTTGAACGCCGTTAAGCTGGTTCTTGCTCTCGCCGTGTCTCTGGCAATTGTTGCGAACGCAAGCGCCCAGGAGCTTCCACGTAATTGCGACCTGGACCTCAAAGCGCCGCGCGCGCCCGCCATCATCAAGCAGGATCCAAGCGGCAACCGGACCAGCTTCGTGAGCGGCGGAATAATCGCACACTGCATCGGGCAGGGAAACACGCTGACAGCCGACAGTGCCGAATACTACCAGTCTGAGGGGCGGCTGTACCTGGTCGGTAACGTCCACTACACCGAGCCGCGCGCTACAGTCACGTCCCGAACCATGACCTACTATCAGAACGACAACCACTTGCACGCCGAGGGCGACGTCGTTGCGGTCATGTCAAACGGCAGCACCTTGCGCGGACCGGTCGTGGACTACTATCGCGCTACGCCGCTGCGTCCTCTCGCACGCATGGTTGCCGTCCAACGTCCCACAGTCACTCTCGTTCAAAAGGATACGACCGGAAGGGGAAAGCCGCCTGACACCGCACACGTTGTGGCGAGTCAGATCGTTATGGACGGCGACAGCCTCGTTTATGCGTCCGGTCACGTCCAAATCACCCGCCCCGATCTCCTCGCAACGGGTGATTCCGCCTTCTTGAATAGTGGTAGTGACTTCGCTCGCCTGATGCGCGAGCCTTCAGTGAAAGGGATCGGCACGCGCACCTTCACGCTGACCGGTGGCGTCATCGACGTCTACTCGAAGAATCGACAGGTGGAGCGAGTCGTCGCGACGCCCAATGGGCACGCGCTGAGTCAGGACCTCGAGCTCGTCGCGGATTCCATCGACCTGCGAGTCGCGGGCAACCAGCTGCAGAGGGCGATAGCCTGGGGAAAGACGCGAGCCCACGCCGTCGCCCCCGAACGAGAGATAATCGCCGACTCGATTGACGCCATCATGCCTGGTCAGCGGGTCCGCGAGGTCCGAGCATTGCGTAAGGCCTACGCCGAAAGCAACCCGGATTCGGGGGTCGTGTCCAAAAAGAGAGACTGGATGAGCGGAGACACGATCGTAGCCCGATTCGATTCCATTCCCCCAACTGACACATCCACTCGACCCAGAGTGCGTCAAATCGTCGCCAATGGGAACGCAAGATCATTCTATCAGATGAAGAGCTCGAAGGGTGCTCCGAATGAACCCACCGTCAATTACGTGCGCGGCAGAATAATCGACATCGAGTTCAAGGATCGGAAAGTCGCAACTGTGACTGTCACCGATCAGGCGACGGGAGTCATGATCGAGCCGATCACGCAGCCGGCCAATCAGCCCGCAGGGGGAAAACCGGCGACCCCAACGCCGGCCAAGCCTCCTCCGCCGGTGGTGCGACCAGGAGTCCGAAAGTGACCCCATCCGGGGATCTTCCCGAGAGCATACGTGCTCTCTTGGGTAGCTCATCGCAAGCAGATCGCCTCGACGGGTTCGCTATCCATGCAATCCTCAGAGCGGCCGACGAAAACGGCGTCGCAAACACAAGGGACGTCGCTGCGAATTATCGGAACGACTATCTGGGCGCGATGCGCGCCAAGGGTCTCGACGTCGAGCGCGAGGCGGGAAGACTGGGTCAGGACGAAGTTCGGGCTTATCTCGCGACCTCCGCTCTGCCCCGACTGGTTGAAAGCGGGGTGCTGCTTCCGTTCGACAGGGACGTCGAGAATGATTCCGCGACGGTCAGAATTTCTCCGACTCTCTGGAAGGACATCGCGCCGCATCGCGCGGAGCTCGCCGAGGCGATGCGCCAGACGGGTGAACACTCGCGGCTCGCGCTTTCCACGCCGCCAAAAGCAACACTGATCGCGGGGAGCGTCCTCGAAGCTGAAGGCCTCACCAAGATCTATCGGGGGCGAAAGGTCGTAAACGACGTCGCGCTCCGGCTGCAACAAGGGGAGATCGTCGGGCTGCTGGGCCCCAACGGTGCCGGAAAGACAACGACCTTCTACATGATCGTAGGCCTCATTCAGCCGCTTTCGGGGCGAATCATTCTCGACGGGGAAGACATCACGAAACTGCCCATGTACGAGCGGGCACGGCGTGGAATCGGCTATCTTTCTCAGGAGCCTTCGATATTTCGAAAGCTCTCGGTCGAGGACAACATCATGGCCATTCTCGAGACCCTCCCGCTGTCGGCGGGTGAGCGCTCGGCCCGGCTCGAAAAGCTACTCGACGAGCTGAGTATCAAGCGTCTGCGCAAGAGCAAGGCTTACGCTCTTTCCGGTGGAGAACGCCGCCGGCTCGAGATCACCAGGGCGCTCGTCACGGACCCGAAATTCATGATGCTCGACGAACCTTTTGCCGGCGTGGACCCCATCGCCGTGCACGACATTCAAACGATCGTTGCGGGGCTCCGCCACCGCGGCATCGGAGTCCTTATCAGCGACCATAACGTGGAGCAAACGCTCGACATAGTGGACCGTGCATACATTATGTTCGATGGGCAGGTTAACGTCTCCGGAACAGTCAGGGATCTCGTCTTCGACGACAAAGTTGCCGACATGTATCTTGGACCGACACTCACATCGCGACTGCGCGAGCGCTTCTCGCGCGACGGAGACGAGGTGACCGCCTCTTGAAGCCCGGGCTGAACCAATCGACCCAGCTGCGACAGGAGCTGAAGATCAATCCCCGCCTCTATCAGGCGATGGATCTGCTCTACATGCCTCTTCTCGACCTTCAGCAGCACCTCAAGCAGGAGCTGCTGAACAATCCCTTCCTCGATCTGGTCGAGGCAGAGGACGAAGAGGAGGAGCAGGAAGGCGAGACCGAGGAGCCGGCGCAGAGTGAAACCGAAGACGAGCGCACGGGTGAGATCGACTGGGAAGAGATCCTTCTCGATGGCTTCGACACCGCCGGAGGTCGCCGCGAGGAGCACGAGGAGCGCGAATACTTCGAGCCGGTAACGGTTGCCAGCCGCGATTTGAGCGATCACCTGCGAGATCAGGTCAGTCTGCTCGAGCTTACTCCGCGTGAAACGCTCCTCGCCGACGAATTCATAGGAAACGTCAACGACGACGGTTATCTCGCTTGTGGGGTTGAGGATATCGTTCGCGCCCTCAACGAAGTCGTCACCAAGGCGGCTGAAGAAGCAGGACGCGAAACTGACGATCTCCCGCTCTACACGCTCGAAGAAGGACAGACGATGCTCGCCACCATCCAGAGCCTCGATCCACCGGGGGTTGGCGCGCAGGATCTGCGCGAGTGCCTTCTTCTCCAGCTGAGGGAGGCTGGTCTCGAGCAGTCGGTACCCTATCGGCTTGTTCGCGATTGCTTCGAGGAGCTCATCAACCACCGGTGGAGCGAGATCTCCAAGCGCTTTGGAATCAGCGCGGGCGACGTCCAGAAGGCGGCTGACGAGATCGCCAAGCTCGACCCGAAGCCCGGCTTGCAGTACGGGTCACGCGACGACAACTACATCATCCCGGATCTGATCGTCGAAAAGATCGACGACCGGTATCACGTTTTCCTCAACGACGCGAATCTGCCCCGACTCAAATTGAGCCGAGCCTATCAGGAGATTGCGCGCGACAAGAAGAAGTTCGATGGCGAGAACAAGGAGTTCATCTCAAACAAGCTGAACTCGGCAAACTGGATGATTCAGGCAATCGAGCAGCGCCGGCAGACGATGCTGAAAGTGATGAACTATATCGTCGAGCGTCAGCGCGAGTTCTTCGAGAAGGGGATTCAGTACCTCAAGCCCTTGACGCTTCGCGAAGTCGCGGAAGTGATCAACATGCACGAGTCCACCGTGAGCAGAGTCACCAACGAGAAGTTCGTCCAGACTCCGCGCGGGGTTCTGCCACTCAAGTTTTTCTTTTCGTCGGGACTGGCCACTTCTGACGGCGAGGACGTCTCCGCCCGCGGCATCAAGGCGCAGCTGCAGAAGCTGGTGCAGGAAGAGGATCCTAAACATCCCCTCACCGATCAGGCGATCGTGAATATCCTTCGCGAGAGCGGCGTACAGATCGCTCGTAGAACGGTCGCGAAGTATCGTGACCAGCTCGGGGTGCTTTCCGCCCGGATGCGGAAACGCGTATGACGTCTGCTTCGCAGACCGACGCGACGCAGCGCTTCACCGCGGCCGGCCTTCAGCATCATGGCAATCGGCCGGAAATAAGCATCCTCGTTCCCGCGAAGGACGAGGCGGAGAACCTTCCGCTTTTCATGGAGCAGGCTCGCGCCGCCTTTGTGTCCGCCCCGCATCGATATGAGGTGATCGTCGTCGACGACGGGTCCGTCGACGATTCATGGGCGGTATTGCAGCGCCTCGCGGCGGAATATCCCTTTCTCAAGCCTGTGCGGCACGGGAACAGGCGCGGGATCGCTGATGCGTTGCGCACTGGCTACCTGCATTCGCGCGGCAGCATCCTCGTCTTCTATCCGGCGGACCTACAGTACAAGCCGGAAGACATCCCCCGCCTCGTCGCGCCCATTCTCGCGGGCGAATCGGACATCGTGACTGGCTACAAGGAAGGGAAGTACGAGAAACAGTTCGTGTCCGGTATCTACAACCGGCTCAGCCGTTCGCTGTTCAAGGTGACAGTGCGTGACCTGAACTCCGTGAAGGCGTATCGGCGCGAGGTGATGGACGCCTTGCCGAATCGTCCCGACTGGCATCGCTACATGGTAGTGATGGCCGCGTCCGATGGATTCTCGGTTTCGGAAGTTCCCGTTCCCCTTTATCCGCGCAATGCCGGCCAATCCAAGTTCGGCGTCGGCCGGATCCCTGTCGGCGTTCTCGACATGCTCGCGGTCTGGTTCGAGCTGCGCTTCGCCCGCAAGCCTCTCCTCCTTTTCGGCATGCTCGGCGCCGTTTTGTTCCTGATCGGTGTGGCGGTTGGTATCGTCGCGATCCTCTGGCGGGTGATCGGCGGCGTGGGGTTCAGGCCGCTCGTCA
>JALYYH010000067.1 GCA_030946665.1 Gemmatimonadota bacterium | reverse complement strand
TGAGGTACGCCGAGAGCTGAGGGCCCGTGATAGGCGTGGGCCGTCCATTGATCTGAATCGCCACGTTCTCATTGCCGCGCAAGCTGACCTTTCCGTCGCCGTCCACTTCCACCGACGGCGTTGCCTGCAGCACCTCGCTCGCGTTTGCGGCAGCCGGCGCGACGTCCTTGGCGCGATAGCTGTTGCGATCGGGCTCGATTACCATTGTCGGCGCCTGGCCAGCCACCTGCACGCTCTGCAAGGTCACGGCAACCCGCGTGAGGGTAAGGCTTCCCACGTTCGCGCGCGGCGCCGCGTCGGTTATCGAAAACGTGTAGGTGCGCGGACGAAAGCCGATGGACGTCGTCCGAAGATAGTAATCGCCCGATCTCAGCCCCTGGATGCGGAAAGAGCCGTCGGGGCCGGCGATGGCGCCAGCCACGAGAGCCGAGTCTTTCTTGCTTCGTATGGCGACAGAGGCGCGCGCGACGGGCTCCTTGGATGCCGTGTCGACGACGGTGCCCAGAACTTCACCATTCGCGGCGGGTGGCGGGGACATTGGTCTTGCTTGCGCTGGGTTCTGGGCCTGGCTCGCACCAGCGGCACCTAGAACGAGAGCGAGTACTCCAAACACGATGTGCTTCATGGAACCAGTTCTCAGGAGTGAGTGGACTTGAGAAACGACGAAGGGGCGTCAAAAAAAACCCGTGCTCCCATCCTTGGGCACTACGGGTTTGACACCTCAGGGTTTCAAAACGATTGCAGGGTAGGTTTGTTTCGGACCGGCGACCTTTCCGCTCAGACCTCGGTCGCGTGGTGGCAACCAGAGCTTTCTGGCTCGCCTGCGCCCAACAGGGTGTAATCGAAGACGTAAGAGTGCTTCCCGGCAACGATCTCGATGGGCATGGTGCCCGTAAGTCCTTCCAGGTCACCGGTTCCGGAGTCGGGCACCACGGTGATGACGAGTGAGGGTGCACCACGGTTCATGATTCCGGTGTGGTGGACGATGCCCGTCTACCCATGCCCTTCCTGATCTATTGTCGAATCGCGAGACGCTGGCCGACGCGCGAACTCCAAGTTGTGCCGCCCGGTGAACCAGCGTTCGCCAGTACTATCACCGTTGTTCCGGACGGAAGTATGCGCACGATTCCCGTGTGCCCAAAGTCGCTGCTGCCCGAGTGCATTATCTCGGATATTCGACCGTATCTCGCGTACACACGCGTACCGTAGCCGTAGTAGACGCTGTCCGGCGACTCGGCCCGTACAAATACCTGCCGTGCCGAAAGTGACTCGACGTGGTCGCGGGAAAGCACCTTCACGCTCTTCAAAGCGCGTGTCCATCGAAAGAGGTCCTCGGCAGTGCTCGACATACCATTGGCGCCGCGATGTCCCCAATCGCCCTCCCCCGGCCGAGACCAGAACGCGGTGTGAAGCAACCCGGACGGCCGAAGGAGTCTCTTCTTCACGTACTCCTCCCACGGCTGTCCCGAGACAACTTCGACAATCGCCGCGAGAAGTTCATAGTCATCGTCGACGTACCTGTAACCACTTCCTGGCGGGTAGCTGAGGGGCTGGGCGAGGATCGCGCGGACAGCGTCATTGCGCCCGACGATTCCGCCGCCGGTGTACGTGGTTCCAAACCCAGCCGTGTGTGTCAGCAGCTGACGGATCGTAATCGCGATTTTGTCCGGCGGTGAGCCGCCGAAAAATTTCTTAAGCGAGTCGTCGAGAGCGAGGCGTCCGTCTTCCTGCAACTTCAAAATCGCCGCGGCGGTGAACCCCTTGGTCATCGAGCCGATCCAGAAAGCTGTGCCGACGGCGGGCCTGACCCCGGTTCGCCCGTACGCCCGAAGAAGCACGATCGAGTCGCCATTCCCCACGAGAACCACGCCAGAAAATCCGCTGTCGACCTCCTTCTGCACCAACCGGTCAATTACACGGGCGTCCAGCGATTGTTGGTGGCCGCTGAGCTCAGCGTTCAGGGAGATCCAAGCGCAGAGCAGGCCGATCATCGGTCAACAAATCTGCGTCCGATGGAGGCTGCCTCCGGGTTCACGCTGTTTCGCGCATTTCGGAGGCCCACAACCGAATCTCCTCCGCAATCAGTCCAATCGCCTTCTCGACAAGAATCTTGTTGTCGTGCTGATGAACCCAGCTGCTGGCGCCAGAAGGGTGCGGAAGCGGAATCACAGTCGAACGACCGCCCGAGTGCTCGATGGTGTACCTGGTTCCAATCAGCTCGGACAGCGGCAGATCCGGCAGGAACCGCTCGATGGCAAGACGGCCAACGGGGATCAGCAACTCGGGTCTTATGATGCGGATCTCGTGCTGGAGCCAATCCGCGCAGCTCGATTGCTCCTGGCGCGTCGGGACCCGGTCGCCGCGTCCGCTCGGATGTGGCCCCGGGTAACAGCGAGTCACGGCTGTGATGTAGATCAACTCGCGCGCGGTCTCTTCATCGATCCCGGCGCGATGAAGCCAGCGAAAGAGCGTCTTCCCAGCCCTGCCCGAGAATGGCTTTCCACCATCAGCTTCGACCTTTCCAGGGGCTTGCCCGACGAGCATGGCGCGAGGATTCAGGGCTCGCGAAGCAATTGGTCGGATTCCAGTTCCCAGCTGGCAACGCTGACATGCGCTGAGCGAGGCAAGGTGATCCTTGAGGGCGATGGATTTCCTCAAGCCGACGCGGGCACCATCACCACCGCGGTTCCGTAGCAAAGCACTTCGGTGACCCCCTGCATTACCTCGGTGGCATCGTACTGGACCGCCACCACCGCATTGGCGCCGAGCTGCTGAGCGTGAGCCAGCATCAGGTCGAACGCCTCGGCGCGAGTTCGCTCACACAACTCGGTGAGAATAGAGATGTTGCCACCGGCCAGAGTCTGGAGCGCCGCTCCGAAGGTGCCGAACACGGAACGGGACCGCACGGTGACACCGCGTACCACGCCGAGGGTTTTGGTGGAGCGGTAACCATCGATCGTAAGCGCGGTCGCGGTCATCGTGTGCGAAACCGGTCGGTTCGTCATTTAGATGTCTCGCCCGATTGTCCTCAGCCGGCGCCTAACCCGACGCGGCAGGAAGAACGCGGCCGCCACCAGAACACGTTCCAGATCGAGGGAGCCAAGCTGCTTTGGATCGCCCATCCAGTGATCGAGCACCACCGATCGGCCGGCATTGGCTATCAGCCTCTGGAGAGCAAGCACGAGCAGGAATACGTCGTCGATCTCTCCGATGAACGGAATAAAATCGGGTACGAAATCCATTGGCAGCAGCACGTAGCCGATCGCGCCGGCGACGAGGAGCTTGTCGGTTGTCGACACCCGGACGTCGGACAGCAGTCCGCCAATGAGCCGCAGAAAATTCGGCAGCTCCTTCATCGTGGAGATGACCGTCCGCTTTGGGCTCGAGCTAGACTCCGAAACCGGTGCCGCGGCCGCGTCCCGCGCGCGAGCGGACGAACGAGCTGCGCCAGCCGGTCGAGCGCGGTTCGCGCTTTTCTTTCGTGATGTTGCCGCGCTCGCGCGCGCCGATTGAGTTCTCACTTACGCTGATCTCCCGGTGGCTGTGACGGCGGACTCTGTGTCGGTGACGCAGGCGGTGCTGCTGGACCAGCAGTGCCCGTCTGCGGCGGCTGCGGCTTCGGCGATGCCACCGACGACGCTACCCCAGCTATCTCCGTTGCAACTGACTTGCCAGCGTTAGCCACGTCTGTCAGCACTCCAACCGCCCTGTTCATCACATTCATCGTTCCGCCGATCACGTTCGCGGACATCTTGCCGGCGCGGAGGGTGTCTTCCACACCCTCGGCAAACCGCTTCAGGGGATTCGCCGCCGTCGATGGCCTGGGCGCGTACTTGGACTCCAGGAAATCGATGTAATCGAGAATCTGATAGATCTTCTCCTCGGGGAGCGTATCCAGCTTGCGAATCAGCCTCTCGCGCAGAATGTCGTTCATCTCTCTCTCTCCCGTAGTCGTCAGCCGCGGCCACGCCAGCGGGCA
>JALYYH010000126.1 GCA_030946665.1 Gemmatimonadota bacterium | reverse complement strand
GGGAGTTGGTGGGTAAGGGTCTGCCGACGCTGGTCATCGCGGAGTTCTTCGGGCTGTCGATCCCGCTGACTGTGGCGCTGACGCTTCCGATGGCGGTGCTCGTCGCGACGTTGTACGCCTTCAGCCGGCTGGCGGCGGAGAACGAGATTACAGCGCTGAAGGCGAGCGGAGTGAGTCTCGTCAGTGTGCTCAGGCCAGTCCTGTGGGCGGCGCTGGGAGTGACCATCGTAATGATTGGATTCAACGACCAGATCCTCCCGCGATCCAACCATCGGCTTGCGACGCTGCAGCGCGACATCGCCCAGAAGAAGCCGACTTTCGGGTTGCGCCAACAGGTGATCAACGAGGTGAGTCCCGGCAAGTTCTATCTGCGCGCCGGCCACCTCGACGAGGCTACGAATCTGATGCGCGAGGTGACGATCTACGACATGTCCGATCCCACCCGCAGACGCACCATCTTCGCGGACAGCGGCAACATGGGTATGAGCAGGAACCTGACTGACCTCGAGCTCACACTCTACAAAGGCAACATGCAGGATGTTCCGACGAACAATCCCGACGAGCTGCAGCGGCTGTATTTCAACGTGGATCTCGTCCGGTTTCGGGGCGTCGGCAATCAATTTCAGAAGACTACCACCGACTCCTACAAGAGCGACCGCGAGATGACCGTCTGCGAGATGCAGGCAGCGCAGGACAAGGCGAGGAAGGAACACGCGCAGGCGCGCAAGAATTTCGAGAAGACGGTGGCCTCGCTGCAGAAGGCGAAAGCGACGTTGAGCAAGGAGGTGCTAAACGTGGATCCAAGCCCGCCATGGGATGTCGGGCTGGGCCGCCTGTACTGCGGCGTGATCGCGCTTCTGTCGCCCAAGGCTGCTCACGCGCAGACTGTCCAGTCCACTGGCAACGGGACGGCTGCACGGCTTCAGCCGCCGTCAAAGACGCAGGTTGTTCCCCCGCGCCCATCAGCGATCCAGCGACCCGTGCCTATTCAGCCACCGCCGCCCTCGGCGCAGACCGCGTCCGAGCTCGCGCAGGTCGAGGCGTTGCGGATCAGGCTCGAAGACAGCTCGCAGCTGATGAACGCCTACGGCGTCGAGATACACAAAAAGTTCGCGCTGGCCGTTGCGTGCTTCGTGTTCGTGCTGCTCGGCGCGCCAATCGCGCTTCGATTTCCGCGCGGCGGCGTAGGACTCACGATCGGAGTGAGCCTGTTCGTGTTTGCCCTCTACTACGTGTGCCTGATTGCCGGTGAGTCGCTCGGCAAGCGCGGACTGATGCCCGCGGTTCTCTCGATGTGGATGGCAAACGTCATCTTCGCGCTGATCGCACTGCTGATGCTGGCGAAGATGGGCAATGAGGGGAGCACCGCGCGCGGAGGAGACATGAGGGAAATGTTCGACTCGATTCGCGGGTGGGTGCGGTCCAAAGTCGGCCGGAAGCCGATAGTGCAGCCTGAGAGAGCCGCGGCTTGACGAAAATGGTGCGGGCGCTGGACCGCTACGTGTTCACGGAGTTCTGGAAGATCTTCGTCAGTACCGCGCTCGGATTTCCCATCCTCGTCAACATCATCGATCTCACCGACAACCTCGACAAGTATCTCGGTCAGAACCTGAGCGCCGGTCGAATCGCGCTCAGCTACCTGTACTGGCTGCCGGATTCGATGTTCATGATACTTCCGGCGGCGGTCCTGTTCGCTACGGTCTTCTCGATCGGCGCGCTCACGCGCCACTCCGAGATCACCGCGGCTAAGGCATCGGGGATCAGCTTCTACCGCTTCATCGCTCCGATATTCGTCGGAGCCATCTTCGCAACCATACTCGGCCTGATTCTAGGTGAGCTTGCGCCGCTGACCAACAGGAAGCGACTGGACACGCTGGAAGTCAGCAAGATCGACATGAGCTCCGACCGATACAACTTTGCCTACGCAGCGAATCGCGGCCGGGTGTACAAGATCGGCGCGCTGCACCTCGTCGAGCCGTCGATCGAAGGCATTGTGATCGAGCGCAAGGGAAAGGGACCCGACTATCCGTCGTATGTCATTTCCTCCAATACGGCGAGATATCGAACGGGAAAGGGATGGCTATTGCAGAAGGGTGCAATGCATCTTCTCACCGACTCAATGCAGAACCTGACGTTCAGCTTCGACTCGCTGGCCGACCGGCACTTCGACGAGGCGCCGAAACAGCTCACCCTGACGGAGAAGGCTCCGACCGACATGGGCTTTCGCGAGCTTGGCCGATTCATCACGTCGATGGAGCGATCGGGCGCCGAAGTCAACGAGCTTCGGGTAGAGCGGATGCTCAAGCTCGCCATTCCGATCACCTGCATCGTAATTCTTCTTTTCGGCGCGCCTCTGGCGACGAGCACCCAGCGCGGCGGCGCCGCGTATGGAGTCGGACTGAGTCTGGCCACGACGGTGATCTTCCTGATGCTGATCCAGCTCACGAAGGGCATAGGCGGGAAGGGAATGATACCCGCCGATCTGGCAGCGTGGCTGCCGAGCATCATATTCGGCGTGGTGGGACTCATACTCTTCGCGCGCGTGAGAACTTGATCCGGGATCCACTCCGTCCATTCCGCAAGGTCGGAGAGTGGACGTATTTCATGCGCGACATCGGGCGCGCACTGAGGGATGCGAAGACGTACGGAGGCGAGACGATTCGTCAGATGCGCAACATCGGCGTCGACTCAGTCCCGCTCGCCGCAATTGTCGCGGCCTTCATCGGGGCGGTGACCGCGATCCAGACCCGGTATCAGCTTTTCGGCGGTGTACAGCTCTCGGTTGTCGGCTTGATCTCACGCCAGTCGATCATTCTCGAGCTGGGCCCGCTGCTGACGGGACTGGTCCTGACGGGGCGGGTGGGCGCGCGCATCACGGCGGAGATCGGGACGATGCGCGTGACGGAGCAGATCGATGCGCTGGAGACGCTGGCGTACGATCCGGTCGCGTACCTGGTCGTGCCGCGCCTCCTGGCGGCGCTCGTCA
>JALYYH010000077.1 GCA_030946665.1 Gemmatimonadota bacterium | reverse complement strand
ACCGACATCGCGCAGCGTGGACTCGATGTGTCGGGTATCAGTCACGTGATCAACTACGATGTCCCGCAGCAGCCGGAAGACTACGTGCACCGCATCGGCCGGACCGGCCGCGCCGCAGCCACTGGCGACGCCTACACTTTCATGTCGACCGACGAGATAGCGATGGTCCGCACTATCGAGCGGATGATCGGACAGCAGATCCCGCGCATCTCGGTTCCGGGCTACGACTTCGGCACGACCGCGGATTCAGGATCGAACGGAGCGGACATCGAGCCGGATAGCGCCGAGATCAGTGTCTCAACCGACCAAGTCGCGACACAAAGACGGTATCGGCGACCGAGTTCCGTCGCACGACGACGCTGAGATTTGCGGCGCCGTACCCCATGCCCGTTGCCGAATAAGCCATGCGCGCTCGGGTCGTGGAGAGGCGAACATCATGATCCTCACCAATTTGCGCAGCGCGAAGGGTAGCTCCTCCGAGCGTCACATAGATCGCACGGGCAGCCGTGTCGACCTCTACCGTTGTCTGCGCCCCACGCGCTATCGCAATGTGCCGTGCGGCGCTGAAGATGGACTCGATCTCAATCACGCCGCCACGCACGTGAATTCCGTCCAGCAATCTTCCCGCGCGGGGAATGGCGATGGCCGAGAGTATGCTCAGAATGCACAGCGTGACGGTGAGCTCGATCAGGGTGAACGCGTATCGCATCGATCCTTCCGCCAGGTTGCTTGGTTCGATAGCATATGACTGATACGCGACACACGGGCGTCCCGAATCACCCTGATGTATCCATTGCGTCCCCACGAAAAATGAAAGGCCGTCTCGCGCCGGGCGTCGCTGTTCTCTCGCTCGTCGTGGCGTGTTCATCCCCGCCTCCTCCTGCGCCGCCTCAGCCGAGCCCCGTGGGAATCCAGCCATTCGAGATGGACGCGAGCCTGACACCGGATCGAGTTCCTCCCTTTCAGCAGGGTCCACTGATCGCGTGGGGTCCCGAGCCAGGCGGGGTGTTACACCCGGAGCGGGCGCGAACCTACGATCTTCAGCATCAGTCGACGACCATACGCTTCGACTGGCCGCGTCATGCAGTAGTTGGCACCACGACATTGCAGATCGCGGGATTGCCGGGAGCGTCGGCGCTTTCGAGCATCGCGATCGACGCGGCCGACATGACGATCAACCGAGTGTCATCGAACACCGGGACGCTCAAATACGATTACGACGGACGGTCGCTCGTCGTGCATCTGGCGAAGGCGCTCAGAGCCGGAGCCAAAGCATCGATCGCCATCGATTACAATGGCACCAATCGAACGAAGGGCGCGTACTTCAGGCCGGGGAGACACGTCGTTTGGACCCAGGGCGAGACCGAAGACACACGCTACTGGGTTCCGACTTACGATTATCCCAACGATAAGACGACCTGGGAGTTCTACATCTGGACTGCGAGGGGTGAGAGAGCCCTCTCGAATGGACGTCTCGCCGGCTCGCGCGCACTCGGCGACAGCATCGAATGGCACTGGGTTCTGGATAAGCCGGCCTCCACCTACCTGATGACGGCGGTCGTTGGCAACTACGTCGTGTTACAGGACAAGCCGTGGCGGAACGCGCCGATCGGATATTGGACGTACCCCGATTCCATCGATGCTGCCTGGCGCGGCTTCGGAAAGACGCCGGCGGCGGTCGACGTGTTCGCTCGGAAGACCGCGGTGCCTTATCCGTGGGCGAAGTACGACCAGATAGTCATTCCGGAATTTCAATACGGCGGAATGGAGAACGTCACCGCGACATCGCAAAACGATACCCAGATTCTGATTCCTCCATGGGCCGTTCCCGAGATCAACGCTGACGACCTCATGTCGCACGAGCTGGGACACCAGTGGTACGGCGATCTGCTCACGACACGTCGTTGGGGGGACGCCTGGCTCAACGAAGGGTTTGCGACATTCATGGAGCAGACCTTTCGCGAAGAAGACAAGGGACTCGACGAAGGCGCCATCGATCGGCTCGAGTCACACGAACGCACGATCGACGCAGATCGCCGGGCGCGCCGCCCTCTCGTGTACGACAAATGGGTGAACGATCCGATCGAACTGTTCTTCAGCGGACATATCTACCCCAAGGGCGCTACCGTTCTTCAGATGCTCCGCCATCAGCTGGGCGATGCGACATTCTGGAAGGCGATGAACCACTACACCACCGCAAACGCCTACGGCAACGTAGTAACCGAGGATTTCAGGAAAGCGTTCGAGGAATCTACCGGCAGAAGCTACAAGACATTCTTCGACCAGTGGGTTTACGGGGCGGGGTTCCCGGTGTTTCAGGTCTCCTCACGCTACGATCGCGCCACCAGGAAACTTGCGATCACCGCCCATGAAGTTCAGCCACGCGACAGTCTCACCGGCTTTTTCGATGTCGACGCCGATGTCGAAGCACGCACCGACAGCGGAGTCGTCCGCTTTGTCGTTCCGGTGAGAAATGGAACGGGTCAGGCGGCCACGGACCTGAAGGCACCGCCGCGGTCGATTCGCTGGGACAAGGGAGACTGGATACTGGACATCGCGGATTTCCCGCGCTCCAGCGCGATGATCCAGTACCAGCTCGTCAACGACGACGACGTACTCGGCAGAATCGAAGCCGTGGACATTCTGGCTCAACGGCCCGCTGATCGGCTGGCGCTCGACGCGCTCACTCGTTCGACGCGCAATGACGGGTTCTGGGCGGTCCGCGCCCGCGCTGTCGATGCAATCGGGGCGTGGGCGAGCGATTCGAGTCGGGCCGCCATCCCGCCCATGAAGAGCGTGAGGGATGCTCTCCTGAGAGCTACGTTCGATCCGGATGCGCGCGTGCGCGAGGCGGCGGCGAAGGCGCTTGGACAGCTTCCACCGAGCGGGAAGACGGTAACCGATGTGGTGGTTCGTCTCAGGAGTCTGGCGCGAAATGACCGGTCAATGATTGTTCGTGGCGCCGCCCTCGCCTCGGACATTCAGCTGGAAAAGAATGCGGCAATTCCGCTCGCCAAGGAGCTGATGGCGGCTGTGGTGTGGCAGGACGTGATCCGCGCGCAAGCGCTCGCCGCGCTGAAAGCGGTCGACACTCCGGAAGCGCAGCAGCTGATTCGTCAATACACACAGACCCAGCAATGAAACGAAAGCACCGCTCAATAAAATGAATATCAGCATTGAATACTGCATCGTTTGAAACTACGAGCCGCGAGCCGCCAGTCTGGCGGCGGAAATTCGTGGTCGCTTTCCCGAAGCGGAGGTCAAGTTGATTCCATCGAGAAGCGGCCGGTTCGAGGTGTTGCGCGACGGCAAGCCGGTCTACGAGAAATCGAAAACCGGTCGTCACGCCAAGCCGGGCGAAGTCATTTCATTACTCGAACAATCATCCTGAAATCATGCGAATAGCGTTGTCCACCGGAGGTGGTGACGCGCCGGGACTCAACGCGGTGATACGCGCCGCGGTGCTCTCGGCTGTCAACCGGGGATGGGAAGTACTCGGAATAAAGAAAGGTTACGCCGGGCTCATGGGCGAAGAAGAAGTGATTCCGATGACGGCGGCGACGGTGCGGGGAATCGCGCACCTCGGTGGCACCATTCTGAGAACCACCAACCGCGGCAATCCGTTCAGCTATCCTATTCTCCAACCCGACGGAACCTACATCGAGAAGGATCGCTCAGGAGAGCTGATCGAAAACGCTCGCAAGCTCGGCATCGACGCCGTGATCTCGATCGGCGGCGACGGTTCGATGAGCATCGCGCACCAGCTGTGCGACCGCGGGATGAAGATCGTCTGCGTCCCGAAGACGATCGACAACGATGTGAGCGGCACGATAACTACCTTCGGTTTCGACACGGCTGTGAACACGGCGCTCGAAGCAATCGACAAGCTGCACACGACCGCGGAGAGTCACGACCGGGTGATCGTTCTGGAGGTCATGGGACGTCACGCCGGCTTCATCGCTTTGCACGCCGGACTCGCCGGCACGGCCGACGTGATTCTGATTCCCGAGATTCCCTACGACATCGACAAGGTATGCGAGAAGATCGTGGCTCGCGGTAAGTCGGGAAGACACTTCTCCATCGTCGTCATCGCGGAAGGCGCCTACCCGCGCGGTGAAGGACCTGCCATCCGCGGGAGGTCGATGCCAGGGCAGGCGGTGAGAATCGGAGGAGTCGCCGAAAGG
>JALYYH010000071.1 GCA_030946665.1 Gemmatimonadota bacterium | reverse complement strand
ATTGGGAAGGAGTCTTTATGCGGAAGAGTTATCTGTTGCTTGCCGGAGCGGGTGCCGTGGTTCTGGCCGCCTGCAGTGGCGACAAGAAAGTGGCGATGAACGACGATCTCAAGAACGATCTGGCGCTTGCCTCCTCGTCCGATGGGATCACTCTCGCCAACAGCTCACCCAATGCGGGTCAGCAGGTCGTCTCGGCAATTGAGCGTACCTCTCCGCCGACGCGTCAGGCGGCTCCTTCCACTCGGGTGAGACACCACAAGGCTGCTCCGAAAGCCCCGCCCCAGGTCGTAAAGACCGCAGCGCCGGCTACGGTCGCGGAGACCGCGCCTCAGTCGGTTGCCCCGGCGCCCGTCGCCAACGACCCGACTCCGGTATCGCCGCGCCCTCAGCCAGTCGCGGTATCCTATCCGAGCGGTCCGTCGTCTGGTGGTGACGATGGCAGTGTGAGCCGCGGCTCGACCGCTGGCGCAGTGATCGGAACTATTCTGGGCGCCGTGATCCGCGGTGGCGTGGTCGGCGACGGCGACAGCTGCGATCCGCGCACGGACGGTCGCCGCCCCCGAGGCGGCATATCGGTGAACGGAAGAATTCCGTTTCCGATCAACACGGGCCGAGTCAATACAGGTGGGGTTATTTTCCCGAGAGGTCCTCGCTTCTAGGCAACTGGGATGCGGTCCAATCGGCCCGCATCCCTTTTTGCTTTCGAGATGACTATGACAAACACGACTTTTTCGAGGATCGCCACGGCGGTCCTCTTTGCTGTTACGATCCAACTCGGCGCCTGCAAGCAGGGTGACAAGCCCGAGGACGCCCTGGCGCAGGACACCTCGCTGGCGCACGACCTGAGTCTCGCGAACGCCGACACCATGTCGCAGCCGCAGCTCAAGGACGTCCCGGTAACCACAGCTCCGATCATCAAGCCCGCCGCGGCGGCTTCACGGGTCGCACAGCGTCAAACGCCGTCCCAGATCCTCACGCCGAGCAGGAATCCGCGCCGCGTGGCGACGACGACGCGCACGACGCCACAGCCGGTCGAAAAAGCCCCGGCCGTTACCGAGAACGGGAATACCGTGACAGTGACCGAGAGTGCGGGCACCGGATCGACGCGCGGAATGGGCACGATCGCGAGTGGATCGGAGATTTCTCTGTATTCAGGCCAGCGCGTTTGCACCAACACCTACGCGGTGGGCGATCGCTTCACGGCGAGCGTAGCCGAATCAGTGCAAGGGTCTAACGGGGTGGCGATTCCTGCGGGTGCCACAGCGGTAATAGAGCTCACATCGCTCAAGCGCAGCGAAAACGCGAACGACAACATCACCATGGAATTCGTGGTACGCTCGATCGCATTCAACGGCACGACCTATCCTGTCAACTCCACGGTGACCACGGCGCAGGTAGAGAAGGTCCGCAATGGTGACGCCAGTAACGACGTCAAGAAGGTCGCGACCGGAGCCATAATTGGCGCGATTGCCGGCCAGATTTTCGGACACCACACCAAGTCCACTGTGATCGGAGCGGCGACTGGCGCCGCCGCGGGTGCAGTGGTAGCGGGCGCGACCGGGAAGTACGATGGCTGCGTTCCGAACGGCGGCCGTATCTCCCTGAGACTCACTCAGCCGATGCTGGTGCAGCAGTCGGTCTGATTGTCGGCAACAGTCAATGAAAAGGCGCGCTCATTCGAGCGCGCCTTTCTTTTCTACCGACCTGCCGCCCCTACACGCTGTAATTCCGCGCGAGTCGACGGCCGCAGTAAATCCCTATGCCCGTGCCGACCATGCTGATGATGAATGCAGTGGTCATCCCAACGGTCGCGCCAAGAGCCCAGCCGGCGTAGCTGCCGACAGTGGCGCCGATGAAGGAGAAGAGCTTTCCCATATCAAATGGACGACTTCTCGGCGGGGTTGGTACACCGATAATGCCCTACGCCGGGGAATCTTCGGAGTAGAGCCTGGCGCCGACCCACGCCGAGGCCAGGAAGTTCACAAGTCCGAAGACCGAGAATGCCAACCAGAGCCCCATCGACATCATTCCCATATGCAGGTATCCCGAGAAGAAGACTCCGGCGAGGATCCAGAAGAGGACCGCCACATACGTCGCCGTCCTCATCCCGGGGCCAAAACGCGGACGCATCGCGGCGTAGGTCCATACCAGCGCAATTCCAAGTACGAGGTCCATGACGATATAACTTGCCATGGAAGAACCCGTCATCATCTGATCGGCCATGCCCGGCTTGAACGCGTCTGATTCCGCCTTCATGCGCGCGCCGAGGATGAACATGTTCACGACAGTATCGATGATGTTCATGACAACGCCGGCGGCGATGCCTCCGAGCACAACTTTCTTCGTGTTGATGGCCATGCGATCCTCGGTCTGGTTGAGTGGATGCAAGGTGGGGCCATAGCCGAGGGAGTGTCGATCTCGAGTGTGGCGGCGTCAAGAGGCACTGGTGTAACGACGATATACTCTTGTTTCCGTTAGCGAGCTCTACACGCGTTAGATTGTGCTGTAGACAGGGGTGCCACGCGGGATCCGAGCTGCCAGCACGGGTAGCGACGCGCGGCTGAGAAAGTCCCTCAGAACCTGATCCGGTTAGTACCGGCGTAGGGAGTCGAACGATGCAAGCCCGCACACAAATGCACTACGCGCGTCGCGCGGAAATTACCGACGCGATGCGCTTCGTCGCCGAGCGCGAAGAGCTTACCCCCGAATTGGTGCGCGACGAGATCGCGATAGGGCGGCTTATCATTCCCGCGAATATCCACCACCTCGCTGGCGCGCTCGAACCGATGGCAATCGGCAAAGTCTCTCGCGTCAAAATCAACGCGAACATCGGCAACTCTCAGGTATCCTCTGATGTGAACGGGGAGATCGAGAAGCTGACGGTCGCCGTGAAATACGGTGCTGATACCGTGATGGACCTCTCGACCGGTGGCAACATCGACGGGATCCGCCGCTCGATCATCGCGGCTTCGCCAGTCCCGATCGGCACGGTTCCGATCTACCAGGCGGTGCAGGGCGGGCCCGACGGAAATTGGGACAAGCAGCTCGAAGAGCTCACCGCCAACGACCTGCTCGACATGATCGAGCACCAGGCAAAGCAGGGCGTCGACTACATGACACTCCACGCCGGCATCCTGATCGAGCATCTCCCGCTCGTCCATGGCCGCATTACCGGCATAGTGAGCCGGGGTGGGTCGCTGCACGCGGTGTGGATGATGGCGCACCGGAAGCAGAACCCGCTGTACGAGAGGTACGACGACGTGCTCGACATCCTGCGCCAGTATGACGTCACCATCTCGCTCGGCGACAGTCTGCGTCCGGGATGCATCGCCGACGCCAGTGACCGCGCGCAATTCGCCGAGCTCGACACGCTGGGGGAGCTCACCCGGAGAGCGTGGGAGCGGGATGTACAGGTGATGGTCGAGGGTCCCGGCCATATCCCGATGGACCAGATCGAGATGAACGTGCGCCGCATGAAGGAGGTCTGCAATGAGGCGCCGTTTTATACACTCGGCCCGCTGGTTACGGATATCTCTCCGGGCTACGACCACATCTCGAGCGCGATCGGAGCCGCGATGATCGGCTGGTTCGGTTCCGACATGCTGTGCTACGTCACTCCGAAGGAGCACCTCGGCCTTCCAAACGCGGAAGATGTGCGTCAGGGCGTAATTGCCTACAAGATCGCTGCGCATTCAGCTGATGTCGCGCGCGGAAGAAAGGGTGCACGCGATCGCGACGATGCGTTGTCGCGTGCGCGGTACGCCTTCGACTGGAAGGAGCAGTTCCGTCTGAGCC
>JALYYH010000069.1 GCA_030946665.1 Gemmatimonadota bacterium | reverse complement strand
CCGGTGGTATTCTCGATACGATTCTCATGCGCCTCGCGACGTTCCTTGAAAAGAACGACGCGCTGGTGAGAAAGGTGAAGGGCGCCATGATTTACCCGGCGGTGATCATGAGCGTCGCGGGCATCGCGGTGGTGGTGCTCCTGATCTTCGTCATCCCGGTCTTCGCGGGCATGTTCGCATCGAGCGGAATGGCGCTGCCACTCCCGACGCGAATCGTCATCGGTGCATCAAACTTCCTCAAGGCCTACTGGTGGGTGATCGGCGCGATCATCATTGGCGGCGTATATATGTTGAAGAAGTACTACGCGTCCCCCACTGGAAAGCTCGTGATCGACCGCTTCCTGTTGCGGGTTCCGGTTCTCGGAGACGTGCTCCGCAAGTCGGCGGTTTCGCGTTTCACCCGCACCCTTGGCACGCTCATCAGCTCGGGCGTGAGCATTCTCGAAGGACTCGAGATCACAGCCAAGACCGCTGGCAACCGTGTCATTCAGGACGCGATCATGCAGTCGCGCTCCTCGATTGCCGGTGGAGATACGATCGCCCAGCCGCTCCAGAAGTCGAAGGTGTTCCCGCCCATGGTCATCTCGATGATCGCGGTCGGTGAGCAAACCGGTGGTCTGGACGAGATGTTGTCCAAGATCGCCGACTTCTATGACGAAGAGGTCGACGCAGCGGTGAGCAACCTCCTCTCGCTGCTCGAGCCGATCATGATCGTGTTCCTCGGCGTGGTGGTCGGAGGCATGGTCGTGGCAATGTATCTGCCTATCTTCGACATGGTCAACGCGGTGCAATAAGCCGCTGCCGTGAAGTGAAAAGGGCCAGTCCAATGCGGACTGGCCCTTTTTATTGTCGGTTGCGGAATTTCTAGAACATCACTCCGAACGTAACGGGGACAAAGCTCAGGGTGCCCCCATTGTTCTTCAGGCTTAACCGGTGGTACCGCGCTTCGACAAACGTCTCGAAGCTGCTGCTCAGCGGAATCTTGATCCCGCCACCGATATTGAAGCCAAAATCATTCTCTGTAGACGTGCCCAGGCCTGTACGGTCGACGCTCGTACGATAGAGACCGGCGCCGCCAATTGCGTACGGCGACAACGTTCCCATCGGCATGCCGAACACCAGATTGCCGGTGAACGCTGGAATGTTCACGTTGCCGTTGAAAATCTTGGATCCGAACTGATTGTAAGCTGCTTCCGCCCTGATTCCGATCGGAGTGAACTCAGGCTTGTAGCCGACCATCACCGTGACGTCGTAGCCGGTGTTCGCGGATCTGCGGAAGTCGCTGGTTGGAAACGCGATGCCGGCGGCCGCGCCGATCTGGAACGGATTGTAGCCCTGCGCGCTGGCTGAGCCTGCTGCAGCGAAAAGGGCCGCTGATGCGACAAAAGTAGAAAGAACGAAACGGTTCACTGTGACTCCATTGTTGAGTTATGAACTATGTACCCTGCGCAGTGGGGCAAGTTGCAAACCCAGGAAGCGCCACAGCCGTTAAACGGCTGCGCGGAGCAGTGAATCGATCTCTTCCATGTCTTCCGGGGTGAGCTTCCAGTCTGCAGCTGAGGCGTTGTTCTTTACTTGCCCCGCAGACGTAGCTCCCGCAATCACTGACGCCACCACTCGGTGCGCAAGAAGCCAGGAGAACGCCAGCTCCAGCAATGTACGACGACGAGAATCCGCGAATCCGATCAACGCTTTGACTTTGTCGAGATTCTGGTCCGTCAGCAGCTTGGTGCGATCGTTTTCTCGAACCATGTTTGAAGCTTGCCCGGTAGAGATGTTGAGATTCCCGCACCTTGCGCGCACGCGGCGACGTCGTCTGCGTTCTCCGATCGACACGCTCTCTCTCGCGATGCCGCATCCGAAAAGAATCCTCCCACCTGAAGTCCGACACCGTTCCAGCACTGCGTTCTGACACCTCCCGCCGGAAGTGACTTGCAGAACGCGACGCCGCGCGGCAGCTCACTGGGAGCATACGCGAGATGGCGCACGGCTCCCTCATAACAGAAAGGGAGCCCCGTCGCGGATGACTTGTCGCACCTTTTCCTGATGCCCGCATATTGGAATGCCGCCGCGCCCGAGGCATTTCTACCCAGCCCGGCGTAACAGACGCGCACCAGATCAGGCGCCCCCGCTGCGTCGCACACCTTTCCGGCCTTTTCGTAATCCTGCTTCACCGCGGGAAGTATCAGGTCCGCTTGGAGCTCGTAACACTCGCGGCGATAGCGCGTTGGTGTGGCATCGCAGGGATAATGAAGGTCGTTGGGCTTGAAGAGAACCAACAACGGCGCGGGCATCGAGTGTCGGTGCATGCCGAACGCACCGTCCCCGAACGACTGCATCCGTGCTCCCATGTTGTGCTCCATGAACACGCCGCTGTAGCAGCTGCGCTGATCCCAGTCCGCCGCCAGCCTGTCGCAGTCCTTTAGCGACGCGTTCACATCGTAACGGTGATACATCATCAGGCCATGACCCGTGCCGTGCAGACAGTCGTAGAGCCGGAACTGCTCGCGCGTTCCACGCAATCCGTCGCACGGAGCCACCAGGATGTTCTGTGCAATCGGCAGCCCCATGCGTGCGTCGAAGTAGCGCTGCAGTATTCCGTGATAACACCCCGATTGGTATCGGTCGTCACACTCGGACAAGAGTCGGGTCGCTGTTCCAGGCGTGGAGCGGACCGCGTAACCGAGTGCGTGAGCGAGTGGATGACCGAGCAGCACCAGCGACTGGCCGCTGTGGATGATCTTGTCGAGCGTTCCCATCGCAAGCGGGATGTTTCCCGCAGAGGAAAGCGACGCGATCCCATCACCGAGGCACGTCGAGTACGCGTCGATCGACTGGGTTACGTGGGGGTGGCAAGCATTGAGCAGGGAATCAGCAACCAGCGCTGAGTCGCGAACGGACCGGGTTGGAGTTGTCGGTGCCGTAGAGAGAGTGTCGCTGGACATGGCGCGCATCGCATGATCACTGTGTTGCGCCCGCCCGCTCGTCGCGGCGGTCGCAATCGAAACAGCAATGAATCCGATCTTTTGCAGAGCGCGCTGGTGGACCAATGGAAATCTCATTACGGGAGTATCACCGCCGGCGGCTTGCGATTCAACTATTGGGTGGCTGTGGATGCGGCGTCACGACGGGACCCTCCCGGCGCGGAGATAAAGCGGCCATCGGATGAGACGCGCTCTTCCTGGCTCGCCCCACTCTCTTGCAAGCGCCTCTTCCACTTCACCCACCGGATCCACACCGTGCTTCGCAAAGTACCGGGCGGTGGCTGACCAGCTGCGGATGTACCCGGTGATCTCGGGCAACGTCCACCGCATTTCCATGTGCCGTGCGGGAAACTCGACCTCGTCAAACGGGAAGGAAATCGCGCGGTAACCGTCGCGCACAAGATCACGTTCCGGCGGCCAGTAAGACTCGAGCAACTCGCGGTTGAACGTGTGGAGGATTCTGTCGAGAGCCGAGCTGTCGAGGATCGGATCGCCGTATCCCCACACGGCAATGGCGCCGCTCGGTACCAGCACCCGCTTCGCTTCGACAAAAAAAGAATCTGCGTCGAACCAGTGAAGTGCTTGCGCTGCTGTCACAAGATCCACCGATGCATCGGGAAGCCCGCTCGACTCGGCCGGCGCGATCTTGTACTCGATCCTGGGATGGGGAGTCGCGTGGCTGATCTGTTTGGCGCTCGGGTCCGTTGCAATTACCCGGTCGAAGGTGCTGGCGAGGCCTACCGCGGCCTGTCCGTTCCCCGTGCCGGAGTCGAGAACAGTGCGATGGTGGGGCGTCAATCCGGCTATCGCGGCGAACAGGGAATCCGGATAGAGCGGGCGATAGGCAGCGTAGAGCGCTGCGCGCTCGGAGAAATGGTCGTTGAAGGTCAAGAGTGTCTCGCTGAGAGACGAGCGCCGCGAAACTCTACTCGAGACTCAGGCTTCGATTGAGTGCGGTAGCGACGTAGACCATGTCTATGGTCTTGAAGAACTCGTGCCAGGGTGGAGGAGCGCGAAACGCCATTCTGCCTGAGGCGTCTTCCCACACGGGCACCACGACTCCAGTCATATCCGCCGCTGCAGCGCTCCGCTGAAACGCTTCCTGTATTCGCGCTTGCTCGGCGGGCGAGCGCTTTCCGAACGAACGGTCGACCGGAACGATGATTACGTCCTGACCATCGCGTCGCAAGTGCGCCACCTGAAAGGTGGGCATCGCTCCCATTGGCTTCGTCGAAGCTTCTCCCATGTATCATAGACGTTTTCACCAATGACTAGGATCGACAATGTCGTTTTTATATCAGCTAGTGTCAGTTTTCTATCACTAGCGGTCAGAACGACTTACCAGAGCAAACTGCAGTGCTAACTTTGCTCTCCATGAGACAAATTGCCGCGGTATTGCTCGCTCTTTGTATAACCGCGTGTTCTGAGCATTCCGGCAAGACCATCGCCGCCGATCCCGGCGGTACGCTCGTAATATCTACCACGGGTGATCCGGGGACTCTTTTCCCACCGCTCGTCGGAACCACGCAGGGCAAACAGATCGCAGAGCAGATCTACGACTACCTGGCGGACGTTGGTCCCGAAATGAACACCCGTGGTGACCAGGGTTTTCGCCCGCAGCTCACCGATGGCTGGCGCTGGTCGGCTGATTCGCTCTCGATCGCATTTCACATGAATCCACGCGCGCGCTGGCACGATGGAAAATCCGTGAGCGCGCACGACGTGCAATTCACGTTCGCTCTCAACAAGAATCCGGATTTGGGAGGTGGAGTACTCTCGGAGCTCGCCAACATCGATTCGGTTACGGCAACCGATTCGCTCACGGCGGTCTTTTGGTTCCACGAGCGACGCCCCACGCAATTTCTCGACGCCGCTGCGCAGATGCTCATACTTCCCGCCCACCAGCTGGAGAGAGTTGCCATCGGCCGTCTCCGTGACGCGCCACCTCCGCCTATAGGAACAGGGCGATTTCGGCTCCGTCGCTGGGAGAAGGGATCCTCGGTGGAGATCGTCGCGGACGCATCGAACTATCGGGGGCGCGCGAAGCTTGATCGCGTGATCTGGAGTATCTCGCCCGAGTTCACAACCGCCGTCACGAGGTTGTTCAGCGGTGACGCTGATCTTTTCGATGCGCTCCGAGCTGAGAATCTGCGGGAGCTGGTTCGTCACCCCCGCCTTCGAGCGGTGATCCTTCAGGGGACCGAATACGCGTTTCTTGGATTCAACCTGCGGGACGCTGCGAACCCTACCCGACCCCATCCGCTCTTTGGCGACAGAACGCTTCGTCGGGCAATCGCAATGGCGCTTGATCGAAGCACCCTGATCAAGAGCGTGCTCGACACACTCGGCACCAAGGCGGTCGGCCCGACAATAACGGCATTGCCGAGTACGGATCCAGGGGTACCCCAGATCCCCTTCGATTCGGCCCAGGCCCGGATTCTTCTTGATTCGCTCGGGTGGGTGAGCTCCGCTCCGCAGAGGGTAAGGACAAATAACGGACGCGAGCTGGCGTTCGCTCTGCTGGTTCCGACATCAAGCTTGAACAGGATGCGGATGGCAGTTCTCATTCAGGCCCAATTGCGGAGGCTGGGAATTCGGGTCGATATCGAGCAACTGGAAAACAGTGCGATGATCGCCCGACTGGCGTCGGGTAATTTTGACACCGCGCTGGGAGACTGGCATCTGGGGGCCAGCCCGGACGGGACGAGGCAGGCTTGGAGTTCCAGTGGAGTTGGCAAAGCCGGGGTCAATTACGGGTCGTACAAAAACCCGACTTTCGATGCCCAGCTCGACAGTGCCCTTCGGGCGGACGCTGAGCACGCCCGAGAAAAGTTCTCCTTGGCCTATGCAACCATCAATCAGGATGCGCCCGCCGTGTGGCTTTACGAGCCGAGGACAGTCATTGGACTGCACAGGCGCATTCGCACTGGATGGATGCGTCCAGATGCTTGGTGGGTCGACCTCGGGGAGTGGTATATTCCGCCCTCCGAGCGGCTCCTCAGGGACAGAGTGCCCTTGGCCCGTTAGCCCTCGATAGAGAGGGTTAACGCCAAATCCATGATATGAAACCGCCCCTTTACTGATACGAAACAGGCATTTCCCAATAGGGGGGAAAGGTGCATTTTAGAGTCAATTAATACGCCCCAAAGCCCCCAGAAAAACCTATGATCCGACACCAGATCTACTTCGATACGCTCGGCTCGATGCGGGAGGAAAGTGCCTCCTGGCGTTCCGCGTTCGCCGGACTGTCGGTCCTGCGGCTTGTGGATACGTATGGCTCGGGCAGCTCGGTCAACTGGGCGCAGCTCCATAGCGTACGTACAGCCGTCGAAGAGATGAGCGATGGCGACGCGGTGCGAGGCGTGTTGACTACCGTGCTCGAAGAGATCATTGCTCGCAATTCGGTCGATGACACTGTGTGCGCAGCGCTCCTCGCCTATGGGCGGGCACTGGATTACGAAGCGAACTGGGGCTTGGCCACCGACGTTTTTTCGACTGTGGCGAAGCTTACCCGGCCCGAGCGGAATCCCCGTCTTGCCGTAGAAGCCAACGTCGCCGTAGGTGGAGCGGCTCGGCGCAACGGTGACTGGGATACCTCGGCTAGAGCGTACTCACAGGCTGCGTACATTGCCGATACCTTGGGCGACCGCGCGGGGGTGCTCACTGTGCAGGTTGGTATCGCGAACACCTATCTCGCCAAGGGCAATCTCCCGCAGGCTCAGACTATTCTCGACGACGTGATTATGCAGGCGCGCGACCAGGACTTGCCGGAGGTCCAGGGAATGGCGTTACACAGCCGCGCGTCCCTCGCGCAGCAGCGCGGGGAAAAGTCGGCGACGGTAGAGCTGGGATATCAGGCACTCCGACTCACCACAAAGCCGAGCGAACGAGATAGGATTCTGGCCGATCTCGCCGCTGGATTCTCCGAATTGGGAATGCGGGAAGCAGCGAGAGATGCGCATATGCTACTGACTGCTACTGCGCAGACTCAGTGGGTTCGTTGGCAAGCAGCGATCAACTTGATGGAGCTGGCTGGCCACGACGAGATGGAAGAAGCGTTCGACAGCTACGCCGCCGAATTGCGAAAAGCCCCTATGGGACCATGGCTGAAATCGCACTACCTTCTTTTCCTGGGTGAAGGACTAGAGCGTTTCGGCCGTTACGATGCCGCGACTCGGGTACTCGCAGAAGCAGTCGAGTACGCCTGCGCGAACGAAATCCACGCCGTCATTTTCAGAGCGGAGGCCGCGCTTTCAGAAGTCCACGCGAGCAGGCGCGCTCACGCCCCACTGCCAGTCTTCGGCGCCGTTCCACTAGAGGTCCTTGCGGCAGCTCACGCCATATCCGAGCTGCGCAAGGAAGCCGTAGCGGTGGCCTAGGCCGTTCCGAAACTAATTCGGCCTAGGATCTCAGCTTACTGAAAGCAGGTCGAAGACCCGCTGGTCACCGGGCAAGCGGTGCTTTTGGGAGCCGTCATGTCCGAGCAAGCGGTGAGGACGACAGAAGCGACGATGGCGGCGGCGACGAGTAGTTTGCGGCGGATCATTGGAGTATCTCCTGACAAGGGTTGGCGGTGCGGGTGACCTGACCCGGACAACGTACGACCTCTGAGAAATGCCGAAATGGCATTTTCTTATCAGAAAATGTCTGTTTTCTATCAAAAACAGCACTTTTTCTATCACCGACCCCTCGCGCTGACTGACTTCGGACGCCACTTTGGTGATCATGAGCGTGATCGCCCCGTGTGTTGCGGCGTTCCTTCCCCTCAGACTCCTGACCCACGTCAAGCACGTTCTGGCTGACGAGGAACTCCTGGTTGCCGCGTCGTGGCAGGAGCTCGAATCGTTCATTCGGCGGAAACCGGTGACCGTCGTCATCATAGATCCCTCGGCCGACGGCACATTGAATGTCAGTGCTGTCGCGGGACTGCTGAAACGGTATCCGTCCCTTCCGCTCATCGCCTACGTTACCCTCCACGCGCCCGCGTTCAAGGCGATTGCCCAGCTCGGCAGGCTGGGGCTCGAGGATGTCGTCCTGCACCGTTTCGACGATGCTCCGGAGCGTTTCAGGGAGCGCGTCGAGCAGGTTCAGGGAAACTCTCTCACCCACCGCGTGATCGAGGAGCTCGGTGGCTCTCTCAGGCTGCTTCCGAGACAGCTATTGGTCACGATCGAAAACCTTTTCGAGCAACCCCACCGCTACATGAGCGCGCTCGACCTCGCGATGGAGGGAATCGCGATCGTCAGCGTTTATCGAAACCTGGACACAGCTCAACTCGGCTCACCGAAGCGGCTGCTGATAGCCGCGAAGGTCTTGCGGGGGTTCGGCTACCTGCGGGACCCAGGATACTCGGTGCTCGATGTCTCGATCAAATTGGGGTACAAGACGGCCAGAATCTTTTCCCATCACTGGGTCAGCGTGTTTGGCTTGACCCCTGCCAAGGTGCGCAATCGTCTGACAGACGACGACGCCGTCGCGGCCGTCCTCCGCTGGATTCGGGACGTTGGGGATGACTCGCTTCTAGCGGACGATCAGACGCCTTCTTCAGGGGTGCAGGTCCGCCGCAGGCGCCACCGCAGGCCCGAGTCCGGCTAGTCCCACTGCAGGATCCCCTTCATGTCATCCAGAAGGGGCAATGCCGGGGGCGATCGCCGCGGAGCGTTAGGGTCGCTTCGTCCGTCGGCGACCCATAGAAAGTCGCTCCACAGATCTCCCAGGCGAACGGTCAAGGGCTGGGCGTCCTCCAAGTCCCCGACCGGTTCCGCTACGAGAGGATGCGGCCTCTCAATGTCGTCGAACTGCTCTGGCGATTCTTTCTTGGTAGTCATTTGGATGGCGGCGGAGCGCTGTCGGGCGGGTCGAAGCGATCGAAGGCGATCGGGGTACCCGCAAACGCGTTCACTAATATGCGACTGTCACCCGCGACTCGTCTAGCCGCAACCATATGATCCGCAAACCAGCGCCCACGCGGGGTGTCCAAATCATCGTAACGGACCCCCCTCCCGCTCGATGAGGAGTGGATGATGCGGTGGTTGCCCGCATAAATCGCCACGTGACTGATCCGCCCTCCCTGCTCGAAGAGCACGAGGTCGCCAACGACGAGCGATCGCGTTGAGGGCTCCACGGGGACACCAACTCCCGCCATCTGCCGCGAAGTTCGCGGGAGGTCCACGCCCTGCTGACCGTACACATATTGAACGAACCCAGAACAATCGAATCCGGACTGCGGGGAGGTCCCGCCATAACGATACGGGACCCCGATATAGCGCTCAGCGGCGGGCACCACCCTGCGAGCGGCACCGCCGGCCGAGGAGGTGCTCGTGGGCCAATAGACTCCGCCCGGACGCGTCGGTCGTGGCGCGGGCGGCCGGCTGTCCCCGCTTCTCCGCCTCGAGTAAACAGGAGAGCGCTGACGGCCGCCCCCAAAGTGGAATCCGATTCCGACACGGTACTCGACTCCGCGAACAAATTGAGAGTCCGCGGGGGTAGCGGGCGCGGCCAGACGTCGTGAGCGCGCCTCTCCGTTGATCGACACCAGGCGCCCTAGCGCCAGTTGGAGACCACCGCCGTAACTCCAGGTGCGTATGGCGTCGGTGAATCCGACAGGTAAAGCACTACTTTCCATGCCGATTCCGCCGAAGGTGTAGGGCATAAAGCCTTCGCCGAGGCCCGCGTTCACTGGTCCAAGGATAAGGTCCGCGTTGGTAGCCCAAACGAGACTCGACGGTCCGGGGCTGAAGCCCGGTTGCGTTGCCAGGGAAGAGATGCCGAGGCCCCCGCTTCCGCGAATCCCGACATACGGCGTACCGACGCTGAGCGAGATCCCGCCCAGTGTTCGAGTAACAGACGAATTGTCGAGAGCTCCGTAAACGTCCACGCCGCCCGCTACCTGGGCGGCCGCGCCTACCGGTATGATCAGATACGATAGGACTCCAGAGAGACCTATCAAACGTCGCAAATGCACAGGCGACTCCACTGAAGAGGTGCCCACCTAAAGTGGCATTAGGAATACCACGTCGTGCCATACTGCTAAGCCTTTGTGTCAGACTGACTTCCGACCGTCAACCTCAGCCGTAAACATCCTATTGTCACCTTTTTCGGACAGACATGGAGGTCATAGGAACGATTAGGTTTGAGAGGGTATGACGAAAGACGCCCGTTTCGCGTGCGCGTTTCGCACGCGCGTAAGCCGCCCTAACCCGGGGAGCGAGATGTCGAAAATCGAATGGAGATCGATCCTAGCGCTGCTCTCCGCGGGCCTCATCGTCTCCAACGGGTCGATGAACTCCGGGATTTCCACGGCGTCCATCGGCGACGCGGTCGCCAATGCCTCGGCCAACATCGCGGAGAACCTGTCGCGCGGGCCGCATCTCGGATTCGACACTTTCTCCTATCCCGGCGACGCCGCCATGCACGCGTGGCAAACGGCGGACAAACCATACAAGTGGGTGGGCTACTATCTGTCAGCGCCCTGCCACACTGACTCATCCTGGGAGGGGAAGCGCGACACGCTTTCGAACATGGGATGGGGATTGGCCGTTATCTACGTTGGCCAGCAGACCTGGGGCAAAACTCCCGGGGCGAAAGTGGCAGTAACGCGATTCGTGACCAAACGCGTGCGTCAGGTGAAAACCCGCAACGGGAGACGCGTCGTCAGCTACGTCAACAAGCGAGTTCCCGTGCGAGTCTTGGTGTCACCGCGCGCATCCCGCAACACTAGCTGCTCCACGCAGTTCGTCAGCGCGTCGCGGGGGACCGCGGATGCAGATGATGCCATTGCGAAGACAGCATCTGAAGGATTTAGCAGCGGCACCGTGATATTTCTCGACCTCGAGAGAATGGACGTCGTCCCTCGGGCAATGCGAGAGTACTACACTGCCTGGACAAAACGAATCATCGAAGACGGTCGTTTTCGACCGGCTTATTACGCCCATAGCTTCAACGCGAATCTGGTTTACAGCGACGTAAAACAGGTGCTGACCGGGGCGGGTGTCTCCAGTGACCCGCCGTTCTGGATCTCCGGGGGCGGTGGATTCGCCAAGGACAAGGTCCCATCCGATGTCGGGCACGCGTTCGCTCAGGTCTGGCAGGGATTGCTCGACGTCGTGGAGACACACAACGGGGTCAGGCTGCCAATCGACGTCAATGTCGCGCAGCTTCCTTCGCCGTCCGAGGGTTTACCCGCCGGTCCCTGACGCGGCCTTATTTCACACGCGTGATGAAATCTTCGCGGTGCGGCGGCCGGAACATCAGATCGACGGCCAGCCAGGTGGTCTTGGCAAAAGGATAGCAGAGTACGGCGCCCACGGTTGACAACACGACCCCGCCGTACTGAAGCGCCATCCACGGCGGATTGGGCCAGGTCATGATGACCACAACCAGGAATGCGAGCGCCAGCAAAATCTCGACGGCGACGAGGTTGAGGGTATATGCGCCGATGAAGTAGTCGGACTCGCCCCGCTCGAGAAGAATCCCGCAGTTGGGGCAACGCTCCTTCACCTTGAAGAAGCCGCAAAAGAGCCCACCTCCTCCACAATTGGGGCAGCGCAGCAGGAGCGCGCGTCCCAGCATCTTCCATGGAGATTGGTGAGATATATCCGGATGTGTCGGGCTCGTCATGCACGTCCACGCAACAGACATGGCGGCGGACGCGCATAGACCGGGCCTTACGGTTTTCGCGCCACCTTCCCCATGTCTCCGACCTCAGTGGCCGCGAACTGCGTGCGGCTGGTAGGGAGCCTCGAGTGCGCGCACCTGATCCTCGGAAAGCTGCAGATCGAGCGATCGCACCGCGCTTTCCAGATGTTCCAGCCTGGTGGCGCCAATAATTGGTGCAGTGACTCCGGGTTTCTGGAGCAGCCACGCCAGAGCGACCTCGGAAGGCGCGACTCCCAGCTCACCAGCGACTTTTCGAACCGCTTCGATCACGAGCAGATCGGAGGGGGAATCATAAAGGTCGACGGCGTAGGTGTCGCTGTCCGCGCGAGTTGTGCCCGATGACGGCGATGGAGTGGTGCGAGCGAGCCGGCCGCGCGCGAGTGGCGACCATGGAATCACGCCGACTCTCTCCTCGACGCACAGCGGAATCATTTCACGCTCCTCTTCGCGATAGAGGAGGTTGTAGTGGTTCTGCATAGATATGAACCGCGCCCATCCATTTCTCTCAGAGACGCTGAGCGCGCGAGCCATTTGCCACGCGTATCCAGAGCTGGCGCCGATGTAGCGAATTTTCCCCTGTGTGACGAGATGTTCGAGAGCGCCCAGAGTTTCCTCGATTGGCACGGTGCTCTTGAAACGATGGATCTGATAGAGATCAATCGTCTCGACACCGAGGCGACGCAGGCTGGCCTCGCATGCCTGCACAATGTGCTTGCGCGAGATGCCACCCATGTTGGGCCCATCCCCCATGGGGAAGTGAACCTTGGTGGCGAGCACGATCTCCTCCATGTTCGCCATCTCGCGGATGGCTCGGCCCGTGACCTCCTCGCTCACACCCATTGAGTACATGTCGGCAGTGTCGAAGAAGTTGATCCCGAGCTCCAACGCTCTCCTGTAGAACGGCCGCGCGTCGACTTCGTCGAGTACCCAGGGTCGCCATTTCGGGGTGCCGTAAGTCATGCAACCAAGACAGATCCTCGAGACGACCACTCCGCTGCGGCCAAGCTGGGTGTGCTTCATGGGTACTCCGGAGCTCTCAAGCGTGGAACCGGTGCATGGGAGAGGGTATCAAACTGGCGTGGCTGAGCGGTTAATCTCGCCCAGCCTCGGGGAATAAGTATATACCGACCGAGAGCGTGTTTTTTTCTGGACACGCTCGTCGTAGAAGTATGTGGGTACCCATCATGCGTGCGCTCGTCACGCGCAGCAGTGAGCGCGTTCTCAATACGTTCGGCTTTTTCCCGGCCTTCGATGCGGCGTTGCTTCCAGTCGTTCTTCTGGCGCTGGGGCTTACAGTGGTCCCCGCTCGCGCCGGTGGTCAGACCGTGAGTCAGGCATTCGTCAACCTTTTCTCGGGCGCACGCCTCTACGTAGATCCTGGTTCCGCGGCGAAGCGGCAGGCTGACGCGTGGAGGAGATCGCGGCCTACCGATGCGGCGCTGATGGACAGGATCGCCGAGCAGCCGGTGGCGCAATGGCTGGGGGGCTGGAATGTGGATATCGGCCGCGACGTCGCCGACGCGGTGTCGCGCATCACAGGTTCGAGAGCGCTCCCCGTGTTTGTCGCCTACAACATTCCCGGGCGCGACTGCGGGCAGTATTCGTCCGGTGGGGCGGACGGCAGTAACGCATACAAGGGCTGGATTCGCGATTTCGCGAACGGGCTTGGGAACCGCAGAGCGGTGGTCATTCTCGAGCCCGATGCACTCGCGGGAATGAGCTGTCTGAGCCCGCCGCTCCAGCAGGAAAGGCTCAATCTCATTCACGATGCGGTGCGGGTGCTCAAGGGGCATGGCGCCGCGGTGTACATTGACGCTGGACACGCACGATGGGTGGCGCCCCAGGAAATCGCGAACCGTCTCAACGGCGCCGGGATCGCGGACGCCGATGGATTCAGCCTCAACATTTCCAACTTCCTCGCCAACTCGGTGAACATTGCCTACGGGACAGAGGTCTCGAGGCGAGTCGGCGGCAAGCACTTCATCATCGACACCAGCCGCAACGGACAGGGCGCGACCAATGCCGGAAATTGGTGTAATCCCACCGGACAACGCGTCGGTCCTGCTCCCACAACGCGCACGGGGAATCCGCTCGTCGACGCATTTTTGTGGATCAAGACGCCTGGAGAGTCCGACGGCACGTGTGGCGGCGGCCCCACCGCCGGCAAGTGGTGGGCGGAGTACGCACTCGGCCTTGCAGGCGGGGCCTGGGACCGGGTTCTCGGCCGGCGCTAGGCTCGCCGCACCGTTCGACGCAACCCTCTCACATTCGTGAAGGGGTTCGTCATTTTAGGGATTGGATAGACGCCTCCTGAGCACATTTGTCGCTGCGCGAATCCTCAACCCTTTCCTGGCAGCGGGTGTCAGAAGGTCGACGATGGGATTGGCTGCCTACGAGTCTCGGAGCTTGGTGAACGACATCCAACTAATCGCGCGGGTGGTTGCCGGCGATGCTGCCGCCGAGCGTGAGTTATACGAGACTTATGTCGATCGCATTTACCGGCTGGCGTTTCGTCTGGCTGGTGATGACGAGCTAGCGCGGGATTTCACCCAGGCAACGTTCATCCGCGCTTTTGAAAAGATTGGAAGCTTTCGCGGCGAATCATCTCTCTCGACCTGGCTTCACTCGATCGGTGTCTCGGTTGCGCTCAATGGACTTCGAAAGACGAAGCGGATCAGGAATCGTGAAGCGCCGATGGAAGACGGACTTACGGTGGGGGCGACGCCGATGGAGGCGGAGCCAGATCTGAAGGAGGGGCTGGCGAGGGCGATCGACTCGCTGTCAGAAAAATACAGGGCGGTATTCGTGATGCACGACGTAGAGGGCTACACGCACGACGAGATCAGCGGGACGCTCAACATTCCGATCGGAACGTCGAAGTCCCACCTGTTTCAGGCGCGGAGCAAGCTGCGCGTAGCATTGGCCGATTTTGCACCGGAGTGGGTGTCATGACCGAAGACAAATTCGAGGATTTCCTCAAGAAGGCGGCGCAGGGCTACAACGTGCCGCCGGCTCGCGCTCCTCGCGAGGAGATGTGGAGCGCGATTCAGGCGCAGCGCGCGGCCGGCCCGCGAGTACTGTACGGCGGCGGATCAACCGCGCCCGAATCATCCGCGCGGAGATTTGGCTCGAGAGTGTGGCTGGGCGCCGCGGCGGCAGCAGTTCTCTTTCTCGCGACGGGGGTGGGAATCGGGCGGTGGAGTGCTTCACCCACTACCCGGACCTCGGCGACGACGGCGAATCCGACCAAGACCGGATCCTCTCCGTCTCTGACGGAACTCAACGCGAGTGCTTCAGCGCCAGCGAACGTGGATCTGGTTGCATCAGGCCAGATACGCGGAAGCACATCGGAACCCGCGTCGTCAGCACCCGCGTCGTCGAACCGTGCAACTCGCGGTACCGGAGTGCAACAGGTCGACCTTGGCAGGGACAATGGAACGCGGCTCGCGCTCAGCGGACCGTCCAGCAATTCCAGCTCCGCGGCCGCGTCGGCATATCAGCTTGCGGCGATAGGCCACCTCAGTGAGGCCGAAGCGCTTCTAACCTCCTTCAGAACCCGCACATCGACAGATCAACAGGCGGATGCGCAGCTCGGAGCATGGGCCCGCGATCTCCTGACCAACACCCGTCTTTTACTGGATTCTCCCGTCGCCAACGATCCGCAGCGTCGTCCGCTGCTGGAAGATCTCGAGCTCGTGCTCGTACAGATCGTCCAGCTATCGCCCGGAAGCCCGCCCCAGGATCGCGAGCTGATCGAGAAGACCCTGCAGCACGACCATGTAATGACGAGGCTGCGCACCGCGATTCCCGCGGGCTTGCAGCGCGGTAGTTGAGGCCACTTCAATGACAATGAGAACACTACTAACGGCAGCAGCAATAATTTCTTCGGCAGGATTCGGAATCACTCAGTCTCCGTCCGGCCAGGCTTCTTCGCTTTCTTCGGTTAGCGCCAGCGCTTTAACGAACGCGGATGCACGGTTCACCAGCGCGCTCAGGTCAATCGAGTCACAGGCGGATCTACTTCCGCCAGCGCCGTGGGCGAAAGCAGACCCCGCTGACTCGCTTTATCGGCTGGCTCGCGAAGCGCTCTCGCGCGGCGACTACAAGCGCGCCGCCGAGATCTTTCACCGTATTCCCGAGCGTTATCCACAGTCGGCGTACGCGGGACAGGCGTTTTATTACGAAGCCTTCGCCCTCTATCGCAGCGGTGGTGACGAGGACCTGAGCACGGCTCGGGACAGGCTCACCCAGCTCAAGCAGCGGTTTCCGTCGATCGCGAAGAGTGACGGGGCAACCCTGCTGACGCGCGTCTGCGGTGAGCTGGCCAAGCGCGGAGACGAATCCTGTGCCGCTTCCATCAACAGCACGGCGGAAGGCAGCGCTGACGTCACTGCTGGGGAGACGCGGACGACCACGGGCCCTCAAGGTCGCAGCTGTCCGTCAGAGGACGACGAAAACGACGACAGGATTGCAGCGCTGAACGCTCTCATCCAGATGGATGCCGATCGCGCGATGCCGATTCTGCAAAAGGTTCTCGCCCGTCGTGATGCGTGCTCGGTGGGGCTACGCCGCAAGGCCGTCTTCCTCGTCTCGCAGAAGAGAACGGATCAGACCGCGACCATTCTCATGAACGTCGCTCGCAGCGATCCAGACCAGGAAGTTCGGGAGCAGGCCGTGTTCTGGCTGTCGCAGGTGCCAGGGTCGACGGGTCTTCTCGAGGATATCCTGAAGGGCAGCGGCGACCAAAATATCAAGGAGAAGGCGTTGTTCTCTCTCTCGCAGCAGAACGACCCGAGGGCGCAACAGAGCCTTCGCGACTTCGCGATGCGCGAAAGCGAGAACGGCGATCTTCGCGAGAAGGCTATCTTCTGGCTGGGCCAGCGACACTCGGGGGAGAATACCCAGTTCCTGCGCGACCTTTACTCGCGGCTCACGAATCAGGATCTGAGGGAGAAGGTTCTGTTCTCGCTCTCGCAGCAACGGGGCGCGGGAAACGAGCAATGGCTGATGAACATCGCGGTCAATCCAAAGGAAGACCTCGAGCTGCGCAAGAAGGCTCTCTTCTGGGCTGGCCAATCGGGCGTCGCGATACCCGAGATGTCGAGGCTATACGACCGAATGGCGGATAGTGAGATGCGCGAGCAGATCATCTTCGTCCTCTCGCAGCGGCAGCACGATCCAGCGGCGATGGACAAGCTGTTTGACATCGCCAAGAATGATAAGGACGCCGAGCTGCGCAAGAAAGCGATCTTCTGGCTCGGACAGTCGCGCGATCCTCGCGTCCAGCAGTTCCTCATGGATCTGATCAACAAATGAGAACCTTCCTGACTACATCGCTCGCGAGGACGGCAGCAAGCGTTCTCGCAGCTTTGGCCGGCGTGACTGCAATCGTGCCAGCGCAAAGCATTGCGAGCAGGGTTGCTCGCGTTTCAAACGGCACCGTTCGCATGACGTTCGCCGCGAAGCCGGGAATCTGCGGCAGTGGGAATTCCATTATGCACGTGGGCAGCCGGGGGAGAACGACGTGGAGCGATGGCTGGAACACGTCGCGCGACGTCGAGTGGGAGAGTGAGTGCTCCACCGGCCCGGCGCGGATAGTACTCGACCGCCGGAACGGCGAGCTGTCGGACCTCAGATTCTACGTTGGTGGTCGCTGGCGCGCGGCGGCGTCGGACGTCGTCGACCTTGGAACAGTGCCGGCGCGGGAAGCGGCGGACTACCTGACCTCAATCGCCCAAAGTGAGAAAGGAAGCATGGGCCCGAAGGCAATCTTCCCCGCCACGATTGCGGACAGCTCCAACATCTGGCCGGCACTCCTCAGGATCGCGCGCAACACCGACCTGCCCCGCAACACGCGAACGCAGTCGGTGTTCTGGTTGGGTCAGGCGGCGGGCGACGCGGCCACGGCGAACCTGGATTCGCTGGTGCTCGACAACAGCGTCGACCGCGAAGTGCGCGAACAGGCGGTGTTCGCGCTCTCCCAGCGGCCTCGTGATGAAGGAGTTCCCGCTCTCATCGCGGTCGCCAGGACAAACAAGGACCCAGAGATACGCAAGAAGGCGCTTTTCTGGCTCGGGCAGTCGCACGATCCGCGCGCGATCGATCTGTTCGAGGAGCTTCTGACGAGGAGGTAGGTCCGCCGAGCCGGGAATGATTGCAAAGGGGGGTGCTACGAAATAGCATCCCTCTTCTGCATCGAGGGCAACAGTGGACTTCACTCACATCTCCGCCCAGCTGTCATCCAGTCCGATCACCGCCCTTCCGATTCTCTTCATCGCGGGCGTGCTGACCAGTCTGGCTCCGTGCATCTATCCGATGATTCCAATCACTGCGGCGATCGTGGGTGGCGGCTCGGTAGGCGACGTACCGCGCGCACGGTCGCGAACGGTATTGCTCACTCTCACCTATGTGCTGGGCCTCGCGCTCGCGTACGCGTCCGTCGGACTGTTCGCGGGACTGACCGGAACGTTGTTCGGCTCGGTGAGCACCAATCCATGGATGTATTTCACCATCGCGAATCTTCTGATGATCGCTGCGCTGGCGATGCTCGAAGTCATTCCGGTGCGAGTGCCGGCGTGGCTCCTGACGCGCGCGTCAACCGCTGGCAGAGGAGGAAGCCTTTACGGCGTGTTCGTCATGGGTGCGGCTTCGGGGCTCGTCGCGGCGCCGTGTTCTGCACCGGTGATGGCCGCGGTCCTCACATGGGTCACGGCCACCAAGAGCGGCGTTCTCGGATTCATTTACCTGTTCGTGTTCTCACTCGGCATGTGCACTCTGCTGGTCGTCGTCGGACTCTTCAGCGGCACTCTCGCGCGGTTGCCGAAAGCCGGCGAATGGATGGTCTGGGTGAAACGAATATTCGCGGTGATCATGTTGGCCGTAGCAGAGTATTACCTTGTGCAGATGGGTCAGCTTCTCATCTAGACCCACTTCACTCCAAATAGACACGCGCGAATGATCGTTCCACCTTGTAGGCTGTTCAAAGGCGTTTCCGTTGCTGCGCTGGTCGCGGTTTGTCTCGTCGCGCGTCCGGTTTCCGCCCAGGATCTTGGCATCGAGGTCGGAGCGCACGCGCCGGCGGTAGTCGTGCAGTCCCTCGACGGAAAGGCGATCGACCTCGGCCAGTTCATCGGCAGGACCCCGATGCTTATCGAATTCTGGGCGACGTGGTGCCCGAATTGTCGCGAGCTGATGCCGACGCTTCTGGATGCGGAGAAAAAATATGGGAGGCGCGTCAAGTTCGTCGCGCTCGCGGTGGCGATAAATCAGTCGCCGGAGCGGGTCCGAAGATTTCTCGCGGCGCATCCGCTTCCGCACGACACCTACTACGACGCTGAAGGTAAAGCGGCCGGAGCGTTCGACGCCCCCGCAACTTCCTACGTGGTCGTTCTCGACAAAACGGGACGGGTGGTGTACACCGGCCTGGGTGGCAAGCAGAATCTTGAGGCAGCGCTGAAAAAGGCGCTGTAACCCGTTGTCTCATCGTGAGGTGGGAAAAGGCCGCGGAGTGATCCGCGGCCTTTTCCTTATTTCGTCGCGTCCGGCTTCGATGGAGGAGCGAGATTGTCGACCACCGCCGCGAGATCCGTGTACGCCGATGGGGTCAGGACCTTGAAGGGTTTCGTCACGTAGGCGATCCTGCCGTCAGGCCTGACGACGAAGAGAGATCGGTTGTCGACTTTGTTCTTGGCGTCGTAGGCGCCGTACAGCTGTCCAACCTTGCTGCCGGGATCACTCGCAAAAGCGATGGGAAAATCCTCCTCTCGTGCCCACGACGCGAGCGTCGTGTCAGGATCGACGCTGATTCCGATCACCGCGACGTTGCGGCCGTTGTTGAAGAGCGTGGCGTACTGATCACGGTACGCCTCCATTTGGATGGTTCAGCCTTTGGTTCGCGCCTGATAGAAGAATG
>JALYYH010000054.1 GCA_030946665.1 Gemmatimonadota bacterium | reverse complement strand
CCTGCGCACCGCGGGCGCGCATGGCGGTGAACGCCTCGTGACCGGGAGTATCGAGGAACGTGATCGACTTTCCGGCCGGCAGGTCGACGTTGTACGCGCCGATGTGCTGGGTGATTCCGCCCGACTCACCCGCAACGACGTTCGCCTTGCGGATGTAGTCGAGGAGCGAAGTCTTTCCGTGGTCGACGTGACCCATGATGGTCACCACAGGTGGGCGCCATTCGAGCTGCTCGTCCGTGTCGTCGGCGACTGCCGTCGTCTTGAGGTCCGCCGCGTATTCTTCTTCCTTCACCGCCTGGAACCCGAACTCGCCGGCAATCAGCTCGATCTGGTCGAAGTCGAGCCGCTGATTGATCGTCACCATCAGGCCGAGATTCTTGAACGCGAAACCCACGATCTGAACAGCGGGTGTCTTGAGGATCTGCGCGAGCTCGCTGACGGTGATGAATTCGTTGACCCGCACCGTCTTCTTTTCGCGCTCGACCTCTGCCTGGCGCTGAGCGGCCATCTCTTCGCGGTAGGTGCCATCCTCGGCCCGGCGAGCGCCCCCGCGACGAATCGGACCGCGCATGGACGCCATCGTCTTGCCGATGTTCGCCGACACCGCCTCTTGATCGACTCCGCGCTTGCCCTTCTTGCCGCGACGAGCGCCGCGATCTTCGCCCCGGCTGGAACCCCGATCCTCACGACGCGGTGGAGCTGTCCCCGCGCCCGGTGCAGCTGATGCAACGGGTCGAGGTGGAGTGTGCGGTGCACCCGTAGCGATCGGCCGCGGCCGGGGCGCGCCTGGAACTACGGGTTGCGGACGCTGACGCTCACGGTCGCGTCCATCGCCCCGCTCACCGGTTGAATGAGTAGTGGGCTGAGGAGCCTGAGCGGTCTGCGCTGACTGCCGGGTTGCATTTGGCGGTGCGGTCCGGGGACGATCTGCAACTGCGGCGTTACCAGCGGACGCTGCGACTGGAGCCGGCGCCGGCGGTGGGCTGGACGCTGGCGACGGGGCCTGGGCTCCCGTCGCAATTGTCGACTCGGCGACAACTTCAGGAGCGGCCTCGGTCGCCGCGCGACGACGACGGCGCGCAGAACCGTCCGCAGCGGCAGCGGGTTCCGGCTTGACTTCAGGAGCTGGAGGGACAGCTGCCGTGCCGCGACGCCGACGGGTTGCGGCGGATGGCGCGGCGACGCGCGCGCGCTTCTCGCGCTCCCAGCGCGCGCGAATGCGAGCGACCTGGTCGTCGCTGAGGGGACTGAGATGACTGCGAACCGGAACGTCCATCTGGCGCAGGAGGTTCAACACCTCGTCGCTGGGAACGCCGAATTCGCCCGCCAAATCATGTACTCGAAGCTTGCTCAATCCAACTCCTCCTTACGGCCGTCGGGCATCGGCGTCGGGCTGAGCGCCCGAATTCCCCGTGCCAGACCTCTGTCTACAATTCCTATCACTGTCGTCGAGTCACGGCCAGCAGCCGACCCAAGCTCGATCGCTGAGGGTCCCTCGAGGACCGTTATGCCGCGCGCCCGCAAGAGCGGCAGCACTTTATTCAAACTGTTACTCGAAGCGTCAGGCGCCGCAATAGCCAGCTGCAACTTGCCGCGCCGTGCCGCTTCCCGCACCTGCTGAACACCCACTATCGCCCCACGTCCGCGCACACCGAGACCGATCAGGCCGAGGAGCTTCCGCGTGGTGACGGCGTCCATCTACCTACTCCGTCTTCGTACCTTCCGTGCTCGCATCCGCCGCCGGGGCGCCGCCCTCGGAAGCCATCTCGCTGCTCGCTTCGACATCTGCGGCAGTCGCCACCACTGCCGCTTCGCCCGCCTCCTGCGCTTCGTCGGTGGTGAGCTCGTTGATGATTGCCATGAGTCGATCTGCCTCTTCGGGCGCTATACCCGGCAGCCGAAGGAAGTCTTCCCGCTCCAGGTCGATGATGTCGTCGAGAGTGCGATAACCGGCCTCCTCGAGAACGGCGACCGTCGCCGGCTGCATTCCTTCGATATCGGCCAGGCGCGGGTTCACGCCGGAAACGGGCTCATCGGTCGGAAGCGGAGCGAAGATCGGCTGATCACTGCCGCGCTCCATCCACTCACGACTCGAGTAGAGCTCGATCTTCCATTCGGTTAGCTCGGATGCGAGGCGCACGTTCTGTCCATTGCGTCCGATCGCCAATGAGAGCTGATCCTCATCCACGATTGCCTGGATGGTTTTCGTTGCCGGATCGCTGAACACCCGAGCCACCCGCGCCGGTGCCAATGCGAGCTTGGCAAACCGCTCCGGGTCAGCCGACCAGGGGACGATATCGATTCTCTCACCACCGAGCTCGTTGACGACCGCCTGGACTCGCGAACCTTTGAGTCCGACGCATGCGCCAACCGGATCCACGGAGTCGTCGCGGGAGAAGACCGCTATCTTGGTGCGACTTCCGACCTCGCGAGCGCTCGCGCGGATCTCTACCAGGTTCTGCTGGATCTCGGGCACTTCGAGCTTGAACAACGCCTTCACGAAGAGTGCATCGGCGCGACTGAGTACGAGGCGGGGACCCTTCGGGGTCTCCTCGACGCGCTTGAGAACGGCGCGGATAGGGTCGCCTTGGTGGAAGTGCTCGCGATGGTTCTGCTCGCGGTACGGGATGATCGCCTCCGCCTCGCGGAACTTGTTCAGCATGATCACGAGCTTGCCGCGCTCGATCTGCTGGACTTCTCCCGAGAGAAGGTCGCCAACCCTGCTCGAGAATTCGTCGCGGATCTTGGACCGCTCGCCTTCCCGCACGCGCTGGATGATGCGCTGCTTGGCGGCCTGGACCGCGGTTCTTCCGAACTCGGCGAAATCGACCGGAATCTCCATCTGGTCGCCCACCTGGAATTCGGCGTCCTCGAAGCGAGCCTCCTCCAGCGAGATCTGGCTCGCCGGGTCCGTCACTTCGTCGACCACCATCTTGAGCAGAACGATGCGAATGGCGCCCTTGTTCTCATCGATGTCGACTTCAGCCTGCACCGTGGGGCCGTGCTTTTTGGCGAGGGCGGCGTTGATGCCGTCCTCCAGAAGCCCGTGCAATTCCGCGCGATCGATCTGCTTCGAGTTGGTCAACTCGCGGATCGCCGTCAGGATCTCTACTGAAGCCGCCATGTTCTATACCTCTACCTTTTCCAGTGAAACGCCAACCGCGCCTTCTCGACCGCGGCGAGCGGAAAGCGCCGCTCGTGGCCGCGCTCATCGTGCACAATAATCATCTCTTCGCCGGCATCTCCTTCGACACCCACGATCTCGACTTCGTCCGTTCTGCGCCCAGCGGGATCACCGGGCACGCTTGTCGTCACGACGGCATTGCTGCCAGCGAAGCGACGCCAGTCCCTTCCATTTCGGAGAGGGCGTTCAACGCCAGGTGATGACACCTCGAGGACGTATCGCCTGCCGCCGAAATCTTGTTCGTCCAGCCTGGTCTCGATCGCGCGTGATGCTGCCGCGCAATTTTCGACCGTCACTTTCTCGCCGTCCTCGCGCTCGACTCGCACGTCGATCACAGGCCGGCCGTCGCTCCCGCCGAGCTTGAGCTCGAAAAGCTCTAGCCCAAGTGGCTTAATCTCAGACACCACAATGGCTTCCAACGTTCCCTTCATTTACCTTCGAGGTCCATTCTGAGGACAAAAAAATGTGGGGGGATCCCCACATCAGTGTTGGCCGCCGAGTTGAACGCCCTATACAATGTAGAAAGGTAGCTGAGACGAGTCAACCCGGCGGCCCCAGGCGTAAGAACTCAGCCGCGATCTCGCATCGCCCCGCGATCCAGACGCCGAGATTATGCCTGAGCAGCCATGACGGCTATCTGTCTACCTGCATCGCCGGCTCGGTGCGAGAAGAAACGGTCGTTGTCGCACTTCGTGCAGAAGGAGCTGACGGTGATTTTCTGCACCCCGGTCTCGGTGGCGTGCTCAGCGATGAGTGATCTCAGATCCACATTTCCCGGCCGTGTTGCCAGCTGGCCGGTGAGCTGCTCCCGGACCTCGGTGCTCACCTCATAACATCGGCCACAGACCGCCGGTCCCAGGTGAATCGCGAGCTCGTCCGGAGGGATACCGTAGCGGGCAAGTGCTGCAATCGCCTCCGTCGTAATGTGCGCGGCAGTTCCTCGCCATCCGGAGTGAAGCAGGGCCACCACACCCGAGGGATGTGCGATAAAAACTGGAACGCAGTCGGCTATCCCTACCGCGAGCGCAATTCCCTTCTCGGCTGCGATGTGACCGTCCGCCTCCTCGCCCGCGCGCAGCCAGCCCTCCCACCCGCCCGTATGGACGAGGACGCGCGTTCCATGCACCTGTCTGATGGAGACGAGCCGGCGTGCCGTTTCGGACAGCTCGCGCTGCAAGGAAGTCCAACGGCCAATCACGTCATTGACCGGCTCGGTGCTCGACAGGCTGAAGGTTCCTGCCTCGCGCGTGGTGGTGAATGCGCGAATTCCCCAGCCCTCGAAGTCGGGGATTGTCTCCTTCGGTACTTCACTCACGCTTACTGGCGCCGATCGTCGACGCGAGAGATAGAGGCGCCGAGGGCATTGAGGCGCTCGTCTATGCGCTCGTAACCCCGTTCGATCTGTCCGACATTGTTGATG
>JALYYH010000033.1 GCA_030946665.1 Gemmatimonadota bacterium | reverse complement strand
CGATCGCGCAGGTTGACCTGCGTGTTACCCAGCGTCGCGCGCCAGTTCGGATTACCCGTCAGCTGCTGAAGGCCGCCCTGCAGGGTGGCGAGATTCGGAAACTGCTTGACTCCGATGGTGTCGAGAGTGAAATCGATTCCCAGCGGCTCGAGCGCCCCGTTGGGACGCCCCGGCGTGTCCATCCCGTAACGCTCGTTGAAGGAGGTCCATTGGCCGAGCGTCCGGAAGCGCAATACCCCGCGCGGGAGCACCAGCGCGTCATCGCCAACGCCGAGCACGCGTTGCGCGGGTGCGGGCATGGCGAAAAGCGCGATCAAAGCCAGTGCTATAGTGGAAACGCTGACAAGACGACGTCGCATAGATTCTCCGCACGATGTGAAGAGGCATGAGGGGCGTTCGTCAGACTAAAGGACGTCCGCCAGCGGGGAGACGTTACCATTGCGCTTGAGGTTTTGTCAACTTGAAAAATGCGAGTCTGCTTTACACGGGCGAACGCGGCTTGTTAGGGTCGTTTTTCACCCGTAGCTTTGTCAATCCATGCGGGAATAGCTCAGTTGGTAGAGCACAACCTTGCCAAGGTTGGGGTCGCGGGTTCGAGTCCCGTTTCCCGCTTCGTTTATCCTCGGAGTCGGTGTCGCCCGACGCCGCTGGCGCGTCCTCACCCGCTCGGGTGGCGAAATTGGTAGACGCAAGGGACTTAAAATCCCTTGGGATAAGATCCCATGCGGGTTCGATCCCCGCCCCGAGCACTGAATGAGCGACATTTCCCAAATGCCGCGCGCGGGCACGTCGTTCATCCAGAAGCCTGTCACGGCCGAAAATCTGGCCCGGCACGTTCGCAAGGTTCTGGACGCAGCGTGAGCGCGGCGACCGCGATGAAGTTTGCGCCGCGACGCATCGAGCGGGTTCTCCTCATCGTCAATCCCGCGTCGCGGCGCGGGAGTCGGATTCGGACGAAGGCTCTCAAGGCGTTCTCCGACGCAGGAGTCGACTGCGATCTGATGGAGACGGAGGCGCCCGGCCACGCGGGCGTGCTCGCCAAAGCGCACGCGCACAAATACCACGCCGTGTTTACCCTTGGCGGTGATGGAACCGTGATGGAGGTGCTTAGTGCGCTGGCGCATAAGGGACCGCCTGTCGGAGTCCTGGCGGGAGGAACCGCGAATGTCGTCGCGCGAACCCTGCGAATTCCGCTCAACCCGACTCGCGCTGTTCCCCTTCTCCTGTCGGGGGATGAAGCGACGATGGACCTCGGCAGGCTCGGCGACGGGCGGAGGTTCGCAATCGGAGTCGGCGTCGGGCTGGACGCGACGATGATCTCGGAGGCACCAGCGCGGCTCAAGAAGCGCTTCGGCTTCATGGCCTATGTCGTCGGCGGGTACAAGGCCGTGCTTCGCAATCAGAAGTTCACTCTCCGGCTCACCGTCGATGGCGTCGTCTACGAGCGGACGGCGTCGGCAGTACTCGTAGCCAATTTCGGAGCCGTCCTCAACAATCTTGTCGCGTTCGGCGACGGAATCGTCCACGACGATGGGCTGCTCAACGCCTGCGTATTCTCACCCGGTTCGCTCTGGGACGCAGTCAGAATCCTCTGGAGAATGATTCGCAAGGATTTCGGGCCTGATCGATGTCTTTTCTACAAGTCGGGCCGGGAGTTCCGGATCGAGACCATTCCTCCGATGATTGCCCAGGCGGACGGGGAGCTTCTCCCCGACACTCCTCTGTCAGTTTCCGTCGACCCGCTGGCCGGCTGCTTGCTTATTCCAAGGAAGGAAGACAAGGCGAGCCCCCGAGCGCGGGCGTAGTGCCGAGCAGGTTCTCGCCGGTACATTTTGCAACTGAAAGGAGAGGTGAGGCGGGATGGCAACTTCTGCGTCTGCGCGCGTAAGACCCGGCGCCGGTACGGTGCTCGGGACGTTTTTCTGCATGTGGCTGTTGGTGGGGCTGGTGCTGGGGACGGCCGTGCTCGTCGGTCCGGTGAGACTGATCACCGAGGGGATGGGACGCGCTGGATGGGAGCAGAGCTCGCAGGACCATGTGCTCATTGTGGTGATCCTCCTCTACCTCATCTTCTCGCTCCTGCTCACCCGCTGGGTGGTCGGGATGATGTTCCGCGCACGTAATCGGAACACTCGCTGGGCAATCGCGGCGCTGTTCACGCTGTTGGCGGCCGGCACCGCCTGGGAATGGGCCAATCCCGCCAAGATGCTCGCCGGAATTGCGGGTGGCGGCAACGGTGGAACCTACAACGTTCGCGGAGGGGCAGAGTTCATTTTCGGCGCCTACCCGGACGATCCAAAGCTGCTGGAGCTGAAGAAAGCAGGGGTGACGTCGATCATTTCGCTGCAGCATCCCGGCGTCGTCATAGAAAGAGAGGGCATAAGCGCCGAGCGCGATGCGACCGCTAAGCTGCACCTGCATTTCATCCAGGCGCCCATGCTTCCATGGGTGAGCAACAATGAAGAATCGCTCGAGAAGCTGCGCGAGATAGCGCGCACCGGAAAGGGCAAGTACTACGTGCACTGCGGACTCGGTCGCGACCGGGTGAACGTCGCGAAGCGAATCATCGAGGCGGAGGGGAGCAAGATCGCGCTCAGCGCCGACGTCAAAACCGCTACTGGATTCGGGGACAGGCCCGATCCATTCGAGCGGGGCTCGCTCGCGCACCTCGAATCAGGCAAGTGGCTGATTCCCTATCCCAACAAGCACGAGATGTTCGGTTTTGTCCTCGGCGGTCAGGCGGGAACGGTCGTCTCGCTGCTCGATCCGACCGATCCCGAGCAGGCTGCCTGGAACGCGGAGATGGACCAGCTGCTGAAGGAGTATGCCATTCCATTCATCATGCGCCCCTTGCCGGCGAATGATGTTGGGAGGGCCGCTGATATCGCCAGAGAGGTCAAGGCGATGCCGCAGCCGGTCACGGTGATCGCACCGCAGACGCCGAACGAGGATGGAAAAGCGCGCAGCCACACGCAGGCGGCGCTGGGGTTCATCCAGGCATATGGCCGCCTCGCTCCCAAGTCGTTCGCGGCGCAGCCCAACTGGCATCTCAACAAGGCAGCGAGAGCCACTTACAAGTACGGTGACACGACGGCGGGAACCGCGGAGAGATAATTTTCGCGGAATCAGCAATAAGAAAGCCGAGGATCTGGAGCCGCGCCTTGTGATGGATTTGGGTCTCGTCCATACCCTTGATGCTCCTCCTCAGTGGGATCAACGTCAGCTCCTGCTGGGTTACCACTTACGTGCTGAGTTTCGGCAGATATTCGGGTGCGTCAAATTAGATTTGTGTACCCTGAATGGAAGGGATTTGTCTGCGAGGTCTGACTCCGCCTGCGGACCGGACAGGTGCCAAGCACCGTCGCGGCCGGGCACAAGTTTCGCTTGGTTCAAGGGCGGAGAGCGAGACGCTCTTTGTCACCGACTCACCAGCCGCGCTCGAGAAACCGGAGTTCGCCAATGGATCGCGGGATTGAGTTCCTGAAGAGTCAGGTCAACAACGCAGTGTTGCAGCACCAGACATTTCTCAGCGCACTCGAAGACCATGAGAGCCAGGCTGAGGACCCGCGCTTCCGCGACCTGTGCTCCCGTCATATTCCTCACATGCGGGATGATCAACGCATGCTCGAGGAGTACCAGTTGCAGCTCGGCGCCGGAACGGGAACCCTCAAGAAGTTTTTGGGGGCGGCACTGGGGGCCGCGCGCGATCTCGCCGATGCTGCCCGTGACAGCGACTTTCTCCGCCTCGTTGGAGACATTGTCATGGCGCGGCAGTCAGAGGACGCGTTCAAGACCTTTCGCGAAGCCGGCAAGATGATGGGGAATCGGACGCTGAACGAGATTGGCGACATCGGAGAGCGACACCACGATGCATACGTCAAGGAAGCGAACCGCCTGGTTCAGCACATGTTCGTCGAGCACGCGCAAGGCATCGACAACGTCGCTCCCCGTACTGCTGGTACTCAGCTCGAAGCTTCCTCCTGATCGTCTGCGGAGCCGCTGAGCGCAACGCTCGACCGATGCGGTCGTCGTCCTGACACCATCCATTCGCCGAGCTAACTTCTCCGTATGACGGATGTCGTGTCGCTCGCCGCAGAGCTGCTCTCGATGCAATCGACCACGGGCTCCGAGGCGAGCACCGTGGATTTCGTTTCGCGCTGGCTGGTGGGTCGCGGCTGGAACGTGACTCTGCAGGAGGTTAGTCGCGGCAGAGCCAACATCTGGGGGTCGCGAGGCGGTGGCGGCGTGACCTTCTCGACGCACCTCGATACCGTTCCGCCGTACGTCCCTC
>JALYYH010000024.1 GCA_030946665.1 Gemmatimonadota bacterium | reverse complement strand
ACATCGATCGGCGCTCCGCAAATACTTCCGTCCATCAACATCGCAATCGATAAGAATGGGGGAGCGTATGTGGCGGGAGATTTCGCGACACTTGTATTTGAGCCCATATACAATCCCGACCAAGGGGTTATCGTACCAGCTACATGGCAAGAGTGGCGCGGTATTCCGGGAAATTGGTGGTCGACCAGGGAGATGAATGGGGTGGTCAGGCACGTCCCGTACACCTGGGACTATATAGTCACGCACAATCCGGACGCGACCATACTCGGAGGATTCGGCGTGAATCAAGGGTCCGGCAGCACCGGGCTTATTGCCGCAACGGACGCTCTGAAGTTGGGGGTCGGCGAAAATACGTGGGTTTACAACTTTGAGCCAACCCGCTCGGGTAATGGCGACGACGACTGTAAGAACGGCGTCAGAGACAATGAGAGAGGAGGAGACGGTTCGTCGAATCGCGGCAACTGCAAGAAACACGGACAGGGTCATTCAGAAGAAGATTGAGCTACTCGCGCACCACAAAACGAAGCCCCGCTGAAATCAATAGCGGGGCTTCGTTCATCGAGAGCCGACGATGACTACATCGTGGAAGCTGACACCTCGTCCTGCCGCGCAGGGCGAGTGTAGTGCGACGCCGTATCTTTGCGGTCGGGTTCTCGCTCCACTGCGGAAGTGCGAAGGAAAAGACGCTGCCACGTCCGACCTCACTCTTGACGCTGATCGTTCCGCCGTGCGCCTCGACGATGCCGCGCGCGATCGCCAGTCCGAGCCCCACTCCACGTCCGTCGCCACGTTTGGCTTGCCAGAACTTTCCGAACAGACGCGGAATCTGCGCCGCAGGAATTCCTGGTCCGGTGTCCGTCACCGAGCACAGGACCTCACGGCCGACTCGAGTCGCCGACAGTGTGATCGAGCCGCCTGACGGGGTGAACTTGACCGCGTTGCCGACGAGATTCGAGAAAACCTGCAGCAGGCGGGACGGGTCGGCACGCACGGCCGGAAGATCCGCTCCGGGCGCGACTGCGAATGTGATCGCTTTCTCGCGCGCGAGCGGCTCGAGTGCTTCAGCCGCCTCTTCGAGAAGATCGTGCACCGCGACCTTCCGTGGCGCAATCGACAGCCTGCCTGCTTCGATCGTCGTGACGCTGAGGAGATCCTGGATGAGATGGTTCATTCGCTCGCCGGATCGCCTGATGATTCGCAGTTGACTGAGCCGGCCTGAATCAGCACCCGCATTTTCCATCAGGAGCGACGTCGCCATTGAGATTGTGTTGAGCGGATTGCGCAGATCGTGCGCGACGATGCGAAGAATCTCTTCGCGCGCGTCGATGATTCGCTCGGCTTCCCCGTAGAGGCGATTGAGTGTCACGCGTCCGACTTCATTCATCACGACCCGACGCACCATATCGGTGACTCCGAGGGCGAGCGTTCCAGCGAGGAGAACTGCCACCAACGCGCCGCCGGTCGCGAGCAAAGGAATCCATCCGAGCGCTGCCGCGATGATCAGCGCAGACGCCGACAGCGTCGTGGTCAGCTTTACGGCCGAGCGAGTGAGGCGGAATGCGCTGGTGAAGGCGAGAACCACGCATAGGACGGCGAAGGTCGCCGCCAGACCCGCGGAGCGGGCGAATGGATCCTCGCCGATTCGACTGAGCCCGAGCGCGGTCAGGAGGAGCGTTGCGTCGGCAATCGGAATCGCGCGCCGGAACCATGGCCGGTACCACTCGCGTCGGAGCACTCCAAGGATCGCGGCGGCGAAAGTGGTCCATCCCAGAACCGCTCCGAGCGTGCCGATAGTCGGCGGCGGTAGAGTCGTGAACTTGTTCAGCACGAGCTGGCCGAACACGAAGATCGCAAATGCGGACGCGGCGGCCACTCGCAGGTAGGCGAGCTTTAGCTCTGCAGCACGTGCTTCTTCGCGCAAACTATTCTCAATTGCGGGTGCGAGATTTTCGACCGCAGGTATTGAAGTGCGCTGAGCAGGTTCAATGCGCCGACCTGGGTCGGATTCACCGTTATTTCGCCCGGGCTACCAGCATCTCCTGTTCCCATTGAGCTGAACCTCATACAGGCGCGCGGTTCTGTCACAATTGTGCAGCAGCCGACTGACGTAAATGGTTACCTACGATAATCGAGTTCGATGATAACATCCCGAACGGCGCCGCCATGTACACCATCGAGATTCGCTTCGGGGCCGCTCCCCGACCTATACCATGATCAAGATCGTCCGAAGGGTTGACGCATCAATCGATCCGGAGCATCGAACGTTTCCGGAGCATCCCGTCTTCTCGTGCTTCCTAGATTCGCGGCCCCGCGATGCGATCGAGGTCATCCAGTCCGGCAAGAACATCTCGCGGCTTTGATCCGTCGGGCGGGCCGAGTATACCCGCGGCGTGCAGCTGATCGATTATGCGCGCCGCGCGGCCGTAGCCGACTTTGAGGCGGCGCTGCAGAAGCGACGTCGATCCCTGCTGATGCTGGATTACTACCTCCGCGGCCTCGCGGAACAGCTTGTCGCGATCGGCGTCGTCCAGGTTGTCGCTGTCGCTGCCGCTCGCTTCTTCCGCCTCCCTCTTTCGAATCGACTCGATGATGTCGGGCTCGTTGGACGTCTCCTCTAGGAGGAGTCCCTGCGCTTCGAACGCGGCCTTGCGTTGCTCGCGCCGCAGCTCGTACCAACCCATCAGCCGCTCGGTGTCTTCGCTCGAGATGAACGCACCCTGGAGGCGCGCGGGCTCGGATTTCCCCGGAGGAATGAACAGCATGTCGCCGTTCCCGAGCAGCGCCTCGGCGCCGATGCCGTCGAGGATGGTGCGGCTGTCTACCTGAGACGCTACGCGAAAAGCGATTCTGCTGGGGAAATTCGCCTTGATGAGACCGGTGATGACGTTCACGCTCGGACGTTGCGTCGCGAGAATGAGGTGAATCCCGATCGCGCGCGCTTTCTGCGCCAGCATCGCCAGCGGTGTCTCGATCTCGCCCTGAACCGTCATCATGAGATCGGCGAGCTCGTCGATGATCAACACGATGTACGGGACGATTCCGCCCCTGTACTCCAGCTCCTCGAACGCCACGTCCTTTCGTTTCGCGTTCTTCAGCGCCGCGCCTTCCTGGACCTTGCGATTGAAATCCTGGATGTTGCGCGCGCCATTGGCGGCCAGCAGCTCGTAACGATCCTGCATTTCGAGCACGGCCCACTTGAGAACCGCCGCGGCGTCGCGGTTGTCTGTCACGACCTTATGCCGAAGATGCGGCAACACGTTGTACACCGAGAGCTCGACCATTTTCGGATCGACCATCAGGAACCGCAGTGTCTCCGGCGTATGCCGATAGGCGAGGCTCGTAATGAGCGTGTTGATACAGACAGATTTGCCTGAGCCCGTCGCTCCCGCAATCAGCAAGTGCGGCATCTTCGCCAGGTCGGCGACTACTGGTCGTCCCTCGAGATCTTTCCCGAGAGCGATCGGGAGCGCCATGCGCGCGCTTTGAAATTCGCGCGACTCGATCAGCTCGCGAAAGGCCACCATCTCCGGATTCGGATTCGGAACTTCCACGCCGACAGCGCCCTTTCCAGGAATCGGAGCGACGATGCGGATGCTTTGCGCGCGCATCGCCAGCGCGAGATCATTCGACAGGTTGGCAATCTGGCGGACCTTTACTCCGGCAGCGGGCGCAACCTCGAACTGGGTTACAACAGGCCCTGTGGTGCGGCCCACGAGATCTCCCTCGACGCGGAACGTCCGAAGGGCGTCCATCAGCTTAACGCCCATCGCGTCGAGCTCGCGCTTTCCCACGTCGGCGTTGCGCGGCGGGGCTGGCGTGAGAAGCTCCGAGGACGGGAGATCTTCGTCCGTGAAGGAGAAGGAGTCACCCTCAACGGCTCCCATCTCCGCCGCGATTCTCTCAGCATGCTGCGCACCATTCGAAGTCCTCGATTTTCGCTCACGCCTTTTCTCGATGGGAATCATCGGCGCTTCGCCGACCGTGATTTCGTTCATTAGCGAGAGATCGACGGCGGGCATCTCGTCGGGCGAAGGCTCGAGATACGTCGCGGAAACGACCGCCGCTTTGCCGACAACGATCTCTTTCGCCGGATCGAGTCCTGCCCGATCGGCGGGAGTCGGCACGCTTCCATCAAGGTGCACGACGCGCTTGCCTACGACGACGCGAACGGGATTCCACGATAGGGTGGCGGCCATCAGTGCGCTCAGGCTGATCGCCATCAGTATCCATGCGCCGGCGGCTCCCGCGAACTGAAGCACGTAGAACGCGGCAAAGGATCCCCAGATGCCCGCGAGCCCGGTCGCTTCGCGCAATCCGCCCTGTGCCAGCCCGCATATCACCGGCAGCAGGACAACCATGCCGAGCAGGAAGACCATCCACGATCTGTCCTTGCGCTCATCGAGACGGCCAAAGAGGCGCAGCGCGTGAGCGGCGGGGGCGACGGGAAGAAGTGCGGCAGCAGGCCAGCCAAAGAACAGGGCGATCGGGTGGGCCAGCAAGACGCCCATCCAGCCGAAATTCCCCTTTACGCCAGTGCCAGCACCGACGAACGTCGCGTAGCCTTCGGCGGCCAACGCTCCGCCAAGAAAGATCGCGAAGAGAAGGAGGACGATCCCACGAATCTCGCGCGCGAGCGCGGAGCTCGACGGAGAGCTATCGCGCGCGTTCCGGCCCGAGCTTCGTGATTTGTCGGTCCTGGTAGATCGGGACCACAGAATAGGAGTCCACTTCCGCGGCGGCGGCGAGGTCGTCACCAAATCCTGCCGACTCGAGCGCTTGTCCGTGGGACGATTCTTTGAAGACTTTCGCGATGTTGTCGCCATATTTTCGTTCAATCAGCACTGAAGCGGACGCCGCGTCGTTGAGCACTACCGATTCCGAGCGCTTGGGGATTGCCCTAACGTAACGTCCCGCGCAGGCAGCGTCTTCGAGTGTGAATAGACCTTCCTCGCCGGCGCAGATGATCGCGATGTCCGTGTTCGAGCTGGCCGCGACCTTCATCATGGCCAGTACCGCCGTAAAGTTGACGTACGAGGCTATGACTATGTCACGCGCCCCCTGAACGCCCAACAGGGCGCGGGTTCCGTTGGTGGTCGTGATGAGGATCGTTTTCCCCTCTATCGCCTCGGTGGTATAGGCCTTCGGAGAATTCCCCAGATCGAA
>JALYYH010000001.1 GCA_030946665.1 Gemmatimonadota bacterium | reverse complement strand
GCCCGCCAGGTGATGCTGCGCAGGTCGTAATGATAATCGCCGACGGAGTGAGGCCGGACGTTCTCGCTCGCTCCATGGACGCAGGTCAGCTGCCGGCGCTCGCAGCTCTCAGGGACGAGGGCTCCCTGTCCACGATCACGTCTGCGTTTCCATCGGTGACCGGACCCGCGTACGCGCCATTCATCATGGGAAGATATCCGGGCACGGTCGGACTGCCCGGGCTGCGCTGGTTCGACCGCTCGCGCCGGATCGCGCGACTAGCCGGACACTCGCGCAGCTACGTCGGCGCGGAGATGCGATTCGTGGATCGGGACATCGACAGGGCATCTCCCACGATCTTCGAGCTCGCCAAGCCGAGCATGGGCGCATTGAGCGTTATCGGCCGCGGACTGCGACGTCGCGACAGGATCGGACAGAGCGCGGCTTTCGTGGCCCGCGCGGCTGCCACTCATTTTCGCGGAAATATCGAAGGCTGGCTGGCGATCGACCGGGAGGTGGGGGAAGACGTTGCTCGATGCCTGCGCACGCGAAGAATGAAATTCGCCTTCGTCGCGCTCACCGGAATCGACAAGACTTCACACGCCGCCGGTCAGGATGCTCCAATCGTCGGCGAGGCAATGCGGATCGTCGACGATACCGTCGCACAAATTCGCTCCGACGCCGAGCGGGACGGCCGGTGGAACAAGATGCACCTGTGGGTGGGTAGCGACCACGGTCACTCTGCTGTCCGCGAGCACGAGGACCTGGCGGGCCTTCTGGTCGAGTGGGGATACAGCACCCTCACGCACCCGTGGGCGTTCAACGCATCGGCGGACATCGCGGTGATGGTGAGCGGAAACGCGATGGCACATTTGTACCTGAATCTCGACCAACGGAGTCGTCCGTGGTGGCCAGGCCTCGGCGAGCGATGGGGAGAGCTCGCGCAGAGCTTACTTGCGCGCGAATCCGTCGACCTGCTGATTCTCCCGACTAGCCCGTCGTCGTGTGAGATCCACTCCCGGGTGCGAGGAATGGCGCGGCTGGCGTGGGCGGAGTCGGCTTACTCCTACACGCCCGAGAGTGGTGATCCGCTCGCCATCGGAAACCGGCAGTCTCTCGACGATCGCGCTGCATACGACGCGACCATTGAGAGCGACTATCCCGATGCGCTCGTCCAGATCGCGCACCTTGCCGCTTCGCCGCGCAGCGGAGACGTTCTACTTTCAGCGTCGAGGGACTGGGACTATCGCGCCAAATACGAGCCGATTCCTCACGTCTCGTCGCACGGAGCGCTGCACCGTGAGCACATGCTGGTGCCGCTGCTGTTGAATCGCCGGCCTTCGCGCTCTCCGCGGCGCACCGTCGATGTGATGCCGAGCGCGCTGGCTGCGCTCGGCATTGCCGCGCCGAAAACTCTGGACGGAATTTCTTTTTACTAGCTCGGCTGGCTTAGAGGACGGTAACCGTGCCCTGCATCACGAGCCCGTGAATCGTGCAGTGAAAGGGATGGCTACTGCCGCTTACCGCGAATTTGCGCTGGTTGGAGCTGCCCACGGGCGCCGAGAAGGTGCCGGAGGCACCACTTCCGACGGCAAGGGCCGTCGTCTTATCGTCGAAGGTCACATTGTGGTCCGTGATGTCACCATTTGTCCACGTCACCGGCGCGTTGGCCGCAATACTCAACGTGGTGCCTCCACCGTTGACGAAAAAGCTCGAGGCGGCCATGCAGAAGGTATTGGCAGCACAAACGCCACCTCCACCTCCGCCTCCGCCGCCACCGCCTGTGCCGGTTGTGTCACTACCGCCGCATGAGACGATAGCCATCGACAGAACCAGAGCACCAAATAAACGAGAAATCATTCGCATCCTGCCTCCCCTTGCTGAATCGAGTCGACGCACGGCGACCGCCGCGACATCAACCACTGCGGGCGCGAGTCGATAAATAAGCTGCCGGGCGACGCGGACGCAAAGCTACCGTCGGCAGGGGGATAGCTGAGAACGGTGGACGCTGCCGGGCTCGGGGTGAATGCCTGCCGGGAATCGGCTACTGCTTCACCGTGCACGTGTACAAGCGCCAGCTCGAGTCCGAAGCCGCGACCGCGGCGATGTACCCCGGCCGCGGCGAAAACAGCTTATGAGTGAGATTGTCACGGGTGCTCGCCGTTTCGGGGCCTGACCACACGCTCTTCCCTTCTGCCTTGAGGCGGGCTTCTCTCACCACCCATGATCTGAGGAAGCTCGCGTCGCGATCCTCCGCGGCAGTCGCGGCCAAGGTCCGCACTTCGTCCTCCGACATGAACCGTTGAGCGACATCGAGCAGGCGCCGGACTGGCCGCTCATTCTCGACATCCACGCCTACTCGCCTGTCCGACGCAAATGCGAACAACCCCAGCTCGGCGGAATGCGAGATGTTGAAGTTTATCTCGTGATCAGCGAGCGCCGGCTTGCCGGCGTTGCCGTACTCGAACTTGAGATTTTGCGCGGGCGTGCCGGTAAATCCAGACAGAAGATCGCGCAGGATTCCACGCGCCACGACGAAGCGGCGTGCAAGAATCGGAGGGAGATCCTCGGCGCGGCGGCGCTCCTCGACTGCCAGAGTGCGCGCCAGATCCTCGTAGCGCGCATCCGTCACATCTAGCGGCGCCACCCACACCTGCACTTCCTCCGCAACCAGTTCAAGTGATCTCAATTATCTCGACCTTGGCGTTCCCGCCGGAAATCGTCAGTCTCGCCACGCTCGGCTTGAGATTGAAGCGCTTGGCGCCGGCGGCGCCCGGATTCACGAACAGCCTGCCATCGAGCTCGGTTACCAGCTGCCGGTGAGTATGACCGTACACAACGACATCGGCATCATAACGAGTAGCCAATCGCGCCGGCGTCGGACTGCCGACTTCGTGTCCGTGACTCACGTGGAGCTTCAGGCCGCCGATGTTCAACAGAATCTCCTCCGCCAGGTCCGGGTCGCCCGGCGGATCCGTGTTGCCCGACACGGCCATCACTGGCGCGATTACGCGCAGCTCGTCGAGTATGCTCGATCCCCCAACATCACCAGCATGAAGAATCATCTCGACGCCATCGAGGGCATCATGTACCCCCGGTCTGAGGAGTCCGTGGGTATCGGAAATGAGTCCCACCAGGTGTGTGACGAGGCGTGCGATCACCTTTCTATATATTACGGGTGCAATGCCATGGCTACGACTGGCACTCAGACTGAGCCTCCGGGCGATACGTCGCCCGCGATTGGCGCTAAATCTGATACGGGTTACCTGGCGCTTTAGGTCCAACAACTGGTACCGGCAGTTCCCTTTTCTTCCATTGCCCGATCCAACCTATCTCCGGTGGCGGATGTACACCGCATATGGTGACTACAACGCAGTCCCTTCGGTCACTGACGTCGAGCGATACGCTCGCTGGGCAAGCGAAAGCGAATGACGAGCGCGGTCGCTGACACTCTCGCGCTCGAAGATCTGGTCAAGGCGCAGGCCTACGGACTGGGCTTCGATCTCGTTGGAATTGCCTCGCTTGGGCCAATGGAGACCGCGCAGGCATTCGACGCATGGGTCGAGAAGGGATACGCGGGCGAGATGGACTATCTGCTCCGCGGCGCCGAGAAACGACGCGACTCCCGCCTGCCATTTCCGGGTGCCGTCAGCGCGATAGTCGTCGGGCTCGACTACGGTGGGCGGGAGCCAAGCGGTCCGGTCGCACGTTACGCGCGCGGCGACGACTACCATGACGTGATGACCGAAAGGTTGAACGATCTGCATCGCTGGCTGCAGCTCGAGACCGGGCACTCGATCGCCGGAAAGGCCTACGTTGATACCGGTCCCATACTCGAGCGCGACCTGGCGCGGCGCGCAGGGATGGGCTGGTTCGGCAAGAACACGAATCTGGTGAACCCGCGTCTCGGCTCGTTCTTCTTTATCGGATCGCTGCTGGTGGATCTGGAGCTCGCTCCCGATTCACCCTTTGAGGCGGACCGCTGTGGAACCTGCACACGCTGTTTGGATGCATGCCCGACAAACGCATTCGTCGAGCCGAGAGTATTGGACGCCAATCGATGCATCTCCTACCTCACCATCGAGCTGAAGGGAGAAATCCCTCAGGAGTTTCATGAGGCAGTCGGATCAAATATTTATGGGTGCGACATCTGCCAGGATGTTTGTCCGTACAACATCAAATTCGCCCGCGAGCTGCAGGAGCCAGCGTTTGCGGCGCGACAGGTGATCCGCGACAAGGATTTCGAAACCCTCGCCCGCGAGCTCATTGCAATGGAAGACGATGAATTCCGCTCCGCCTTCAAGGGTTCGCCGATGAAGCGCGCGAAACGACGCGGCCTGGCGAGAAATGCAGGAGTGGTGCTCGAGAACATCCTGACTGCGTGCGTCTTCGCCGGGTGCGTGGCTGCGCCGATTCAGGGTACGAAAGCGCAGATAACTCCGACCGTCGAGACGCGTACGAACGGCAAGCCGGGGTATACGGCGGCGGATGTGCGCTTCATGCGGGGAATGATCGCGCACCACGCACAGGCGCTCGCCATGACCGCCCTTTTGCACGAACGGACCACCCGCGCCGACCTGCATCTCCTCGCCCAGCGCATCGAGGTTTCGCAAAAGGACGAGATCGGTCTGATGCAGCACTGGCTCGAGCGGCGAAACGAAGCCGTTCCCAAAGTCGAGAGCGCGGGCGGGCACCGCGATCCAACGGCGCACAGTATGTCGATGGCCGGTATGGACAAGTCGGGCACGTCGATGTCGAGTAGCCTGCTCATGCCAGGGATGTTGACCACCAGTCAACTTGCGGACCTGGCAAAAACCAGGGGCGCAGAATTCGACCAGCTCTTCCTCCAGGACATGATCCGCCACCACGAAGGTGCCCTCGTCATGGTGCGCGATCTCCTCGCCACCAACGGCGCCGCGCAGGAGCCCGAGGTGTTCCAGTTCGCTTCAGATATCGAAGCCGATCAACGCGCTGAGATCATGCGGATGCGCGTGCTACTGACCAGTTCCCCTGGCGCAAAGTAGAAAGTATGAGCATCTCCCAGTCCGCATTCCGACACCATCCGTCACTTCCAGAGACCACAATGAGAGCCATCCGAATGATTCGAACGTCGCGCGCAGCCATTTTTTCCGCGCTTATTCTCTCGACGACGTTGTGCGTTGCCTCTCTCGCCAGCGCGCAGGCAGACACGTCTGCCGGAAACCGCGCTGACCCGCGCCTTTCGCTCCGCGCAGGCTCGAGCGACGCCGGAGAGGCAGCCAGCAATCTGGTGTTGATCGCGCATCGTCCACGGCCGGATCGGTTCTTCGATCCGGCCGATCCGGGAAGCTTCGGATATCTGGAGGCCGACCTGGCCTTCAAGGGCACCTACGTTTTTCAGGGTGGGTTCAACGGCTTTCAGGTGTGGGATATCTCCAACCCTGCCAATCCGACGCTGAGAGCCACCTACGTTTGCCCCGGCGGACAGGGCGATCCTTCGGTGTATGGCAATCTCCTCTTCATATCGGTTGAGGAGACGCGCGCGCGCGTTGACTGCGGCACCCAAGGTGTGAGCGATTCGGTGAGTGCGGAAAGGTTTCGCGGCGTCCGTATTTTCGACATCAGCGATATCGACCATCCGAAGCAGGTCGCGGCGGTTCAAACCTGCCGAGGCTCGCACACGCACACTCTCGTGACGGATCCGCGGGATCCGGCGAACGTCTACATCTACGTCTCCGGCACCAGTGGGGTTCGCTCGAAATCCGAGCTGGCCGGATGCTCCGGCGCCGCGCCCGATGAGGATCCAAACACTTCGCTTTTCCGAATCGAAGTCATTCGCGTGCCACTTGCCGCGCCGCAGGACGCCAGGGTGATAAGCACCCCGCGCATCTTTGCGGACTCGACAGGCAAGATCGCCGGTCTATGGAAGGGAGGCAGCCACGGCGAGGGCACGCAGTCGACGACGGAGACGAACATGTGCCACGACATAACCGTCTACAGCGCGATGGGAATCGCCGCAGGCGCCTGCTCTGGAAACGGGATACTGCTCGACATTCGAGATCCGGCAAACCCAAAGCGAATCACGGACGTGACAGACCCCAATTTCGCCTACTGGCATTCCGCCACGTTCAGCAACGACGGGAAGAAAGTGCTCTTCACCGACGAGTGGGGCGGCGGGATGGCTCCCCGTTGCCGCGTGACCGACCGGGCGACGTGGGGCGCGGACGCGATCTTCACGCTCTCCGGCAACAAGCTCACGCCGGCCGGCTACTACAAGCTTCCGGTGGCGCAGACTGCGACAGAGAATTGCGTAGCGCACAACGGCTCGCTCGTCCCGGTGCCGGGACGCGACATCATGACGCAGGCATGGTATCAGGGTGGTGTGTCGGTGTTCGATTTCACCGATCCCGCCCATCCGAAAGAGATCGCGTACTTCGATCGCGGCCCGATGGACTCGACCAGGCTCATGTTGGGCGGATATTGGTCGAGCTATTGGTACAACGGCAATATTTACGGCTCTGAGATCGATCGAGGCCTCGACGTGTTCCAGCTGAAACCGAGCCAGTACCTGTCTCAGAATGAAATCGACGCGGCGAAGCTGATACACAGCGATCTGCTGAACGTCCAGAATCAGCAGCAGCTGGTATGGCCAGCGAGCTTCGTTGTGGCGCGTGCCTATCTCGACCAGATCGTGCGCAACAATGGAATCCCGTCCGCCGCGTCAGCCCGCCTGGCGCGGGATCTCAACGCAGCCGAAAAGCTGACGGGAACCCGGCGACGCACAGCTCTCGCCCGCATCTCGACCCAACTCGATCGCGATGCGAAGACAGCGGCCGATCCGGAACGCGTTGCCGCAATGGCGACTGCGGTCCGAGCCCTTAGAGGCCCTTAGTCCAAAGCGTGATCACTCCGCAGTTCGATCCAGTCCCGAGCGCCGCTCGCTGAGCGCGAGACTCCGTGCAGCTTCAGTCCGGAGTGTTGCAGCCGAGAATCTTGAGCGCCATACACGCGGCGCCGAATCCGTTGTCGATGTTGACGACAGCAACCCCGGGACTGCAGCTGGCCAGCATGGTGTTGAGAGCAACCATCCCGCCTTGAGCAACGCCAGTTCCCACCGATGTGGGGACACCAATCACCGGCGCGCTAATCAAACCGGCAACGACCGCCGGCAGCGCGCCATCCATGCCCGCCGCAACGATGCACACTCGAGCCGCCGCCAGCTCAGGCAGCACCGACTGAAGTCGATGAATTCCCGCCACTCCGACGTCGAAATGATTGCTGGTGGGGACGCCCATCGCCTCGAGTGTCGTAGCGGCCTCGAGCGCAACAGGGATGTCAGCGGTTCCGGCCGTGATCACCGGAACGACAGGCACGTTCCGCCGCTGGCGCGCGTTCCGAACCGCCATCCGCGCTTCGGGATAGATCGTCGCCAGATCGCTCAGCACCTGCAGTTGATCGTCGCTCAAGCGGGACGCGATTCGCAGCTCCGTCGCGCCCTCGAAGATCTGTCGCAGGTGCGCGGTCGTCTTGCCCGGACCGTAGACGACCTCCGGGATTCCGGTGCGCCCCTCGCGGTCATGATCCCAACGAATCTGGCTCACGACGCCATCAGTGGAAGCGCGATGCTCCCGCTTTGCAATCCGCCGAGGTCGAGCGCGACGAACTTGAATCCCGCTTTCCTGCAAGCGCGACGCAGCTCGCCTCTCAGCGGATCGGCCACCACCCGCTCGAACATTTCCGCCGGTATCTCAAGTCGAACCACTGCCTCGTGCCACCGGGCTCGCGCCGGCCAGATGTTGTGCGCGCGAAGAAATTCTTCGACCGCTTCGATCTGTGCGAGTCGTTCGGGCGTGACTTGGGTTCCGACCGGCACTCTGCTCGCGAGGCAGGGCGCAGCGGGCTTCTCCGCGCTCGAGATATTCCAGTGCCGCGCCAACGCACGAACGTCGGATTTATTGAATCCCGCGTCTACCAGCGGGGCCACCACCCCACGCTCCATCGCTGCCTGCAATCCCGGCCGGTGTTCACCGAGGTCATCGACATGGGTTCCGACGAAGATCACTTCGTCCTTGTTCTTTGTTGCGGCGAGCGCCTGCACCGTATCGTAAAGCGCACTCTTGCAGTAATAGCAGCGGTCGCCGGCGTTGCTGCGATATCCGGCGACCTCCATTTCGTTGGTCTCGACTTCCTCCACCCGGACTCCCATCTCAGCCGCGATCCGATGCGCGTCCATGCGTTCGGCCGCCGCGAGTGAGGGACTGACCCCGAGAAGTGCGACGGTATCGATTCCCGCACGCACTGAAGCAGCGAGGACAACCGTAGAGTCGATTCCGCCGGAGAAACAGACGTACGCGACACGACACCGCGCGGCGGACAGAATGGCGTCGAGCAATCTCTTCTCCGCCTCCATTACTTGCCTCGGGGGTTGGCGTGCTTGCCATTCGAGTCGCCGAGCGCGCTCAGCACTTCAGAGCGGATCTCCGCCAGCGGACGCGACGTCTCTTCCGCGACTCGACGCAAGTCATCGAACTCAGGCTTCGCGCGCTTCGACCCGTCGGGTAAGGTGGCGACCTTCACGCGAATATCCCGACCGTCGAACCGAACCATCCGCGACTCGCGCTCCAGTGTGCTTCGAACCACGTTGAAGGTCTTCACACCGAGAGTCGTGAAATGGAGGAATATCTTCTCCTCCAGCCGCGGGAGATCCGAAGCCCGCACCAGTGCTTCCACACGAGTGCCGAGACGTCCCTTCTTCATGGTAGTGTGAAGCAGCACTACATCCAGGGCCCCCTCCGCGCGCAGCAAATCAGCCGCACCCGCGAGCTCCTCGGGTGACATGTCGTCGATGTCGGCACTCAGTACGTGGAGATGCTCGGTGTGGACGTGCTCATGATGGTGATGGTGATCGTGGGCATCCACCGCCGCCTCGCCGAGAATTATTCGCAGCGCGTTCAACCGCCCGTGAATGTCGCGGGTGCCAGCTCCATATCCGCTGCGAAGCGGGCTGTATTCCTGAGGCGGAGCGCCCCTCGAGAGAACCCTCAGCAGTGCGGCGCCCGTCGGCGTTGTCAGCTCGCCAGATCCTGCCGGGCCGTGCCGGACGTTGAATCCTTCCAGCAGACGTATGGTCGCCGGCGCGGGCACGGGGAGAACACCGTGCTCTGTCTTCGCGGTCCCGTCACCAAGCGAGACTCTGGTGTTGTAAACACGCTCGATTCCCAGCAGTTCCAGACCCCAGATCGAGCCGACTATGTCCAGAATGGCGTCGACCGATCCTACCTCGTGAAGATGCAGATCGTCGGGTGGAACCCCGTGGATTGCGCTCTCGACAATCGCTATGGACTCGAAGGTCGCGTGCGCCGCGCGTCCCACTTCCTCGGGGACCTTCGCGGCGTCGATCATGCGATGTATCTCAGAGACCGGCCGGCCATGCGGTTGCTGAGGTATCTCGAAATCGACTTTGACGCAGTGAACATGCGACCGCTCCACGTCGGTGATGCGGACCGTGACTCCGGACAAACCAAGCGTTGACGGCAGTCGCTCGAGCCATGCTTTATCGAGTCCGACGTCGACGAGCGCGCCGAGAAACATGTCGCCGGCGATGCCGCTGGCGGGGTCGAGGATCGCGACTTTCATCTCTAGAAGCTCAGGGAAGGAGTTGTTGCCTCTTGATTCGAAGCTAGGCGAAAGGCCGGTCTCACTCAAGGTAAGCGGGAATCGAACTTGCACCCCGCGTCGCGCATGACGGCAAGATACGATGTTGCAATTGTGGGCGGCGGACCCGCTGGACTCTCCGCCGCAATTTGGCTCGCACGCTATCTACATAAGGTAGTGGTGGTGGACTCCGGCGATCCGCGTAACTGGGAGACGCGCGGGATCAACGGCTACCTTGGCCATCTTGGCATTCGCTCTCCCGAGCTCCGGGCGCTCGGCAAGAAGGAGGGTGCGAAGTTCGGCGTGGACTACGTGAGCGGAATCGTTGACGAGGCGATCAATGAGACCGGCGAGCTCTTCGCGATCAAGCTGCGTGATGGAACATTCATCGAAGCGCAGCGGATTCTGCTGGCGATCGGAATCAAGGATTATTGGCCCGATATCCCCGGGCTGGAGCGTTGTTATGGCGAGACCATTCACGTGTGCCCTGATTGCGACGGCTACGAGACTCGAGACAAGAAGACGGTCGTCGTGGGGAAGGGGCGCAAGGCGGTGGGGATGGCGCTCGCGCTTACCACGTGGACGAGGCAGATCGTCATTTGCACCAGCGGCGAGAAGCCGGACATGGAGCAGAAGCTGCTCGATCAGCTCGAGACTCTGAACATTCCGGTGCTCGATCAGCCGATCAAGTGCGTCGTCTCCAACAAGAGCGAGATCAGCGGTATCGAGCTCGAAGGCGGGATGTCGCTCGATTGCGAGCGCCTTTACTTCGCCATTGGCCAGTACCCGGCCGACGATCTGGGCGCGCAGCTCGGATGCAGGCGTGACGACCTCGGTCGACTGGTGGTAGACGACCGCAATCGTACTTCGGTGAAGAATGTCTACGCCGCGGGCGACATCGCGCCGGGTCCGCAGATGGCGATCGTCGCCGCGGCGGGCGGGGCCGTCGCTTCGATCGCAATCCACGCCTCACTGGTCCCCGAGACCAGGACGCTGCCGGCTCTTACCACTTGAGGGTGATCGTCTGCGGCTTGTGCTTGCGTATGACCTGAAGTCTGAGTGACCGGTCATTGGCGCTGCGGATTGCGCGGACGAGGTCGTTCGGGTTTTCGATCTTGATGTTGTCAGCCATCACCACTACGTCGCCGCCCCGAAGCCCGGCTTCTCTCGCATTCGACCCCTCTACGACGGTGGTCACGAAAACGCCTTCGGGTTTAACGCCAAGGACATCGCACAAATCGTTGTTGAGTGCCGTGAATTCGGCACCCGCGAAAGGATAGACTCCTCTCCCCAGGCCAAGTGCCGGTACGAGCATCGATGGGAGTCGTGGCGGTGTCGAGCCGTCCATTCGTACGCGGACCCGCGACCGCTGCAGCTGACCGCCCGCTCCACCTGCCTCAATGGTCCTCCGCATCATCTTCTGCTCGGCCGGCGAAATCTGCACGATGACCACCTGGTCCCAGCCCTCAGGCCTGCGCTCGAGCACTCCACGGACGACCCGAGCCACATCGTTGCGCCTGATGCGGAGCTCGAACGGAGCTCCGGGCTTGAGCCAGTTGGTCATCTCCAGTGCCCCACCGCGCATGTCGTGGGAGTTGAACGTGAGCAGCACATCTCCCGGAAGAACACCAGCTTTTGCGGCGGGTGAGCGAGGCTCCACATTGCTCACTACAGGATACCGGTCGAAGAATGCCGCGCCGCTTTCGTTGAGCAGCGCCTCATCCGAAATGCGAACACCGAGCCATCCGCTCGGCGGCTCGACTGGAGGGAACTGCTGCGCAGACGTCGACGACGACGTCTGCGCGCTCGTCGCCGACGGAAACGCGAGCAGCCCAGCCAATGCGACTGCCGTTACCGGACCTCTTCTCATCACCGACACCCCATTCCTCTCAGCTTGACCTAGAATCCCTTGAGCGCGAGCCCGACTGGCCGCGCCACCATCTGCTGCGTCGCCACGCGGGCACCCATCGTAGCGAGATAGTACTGGTTGATCACCGGATCGTGCGGTGCAGTTCTGAGCGCACTCTCCATCGCGGGTCCGACCTTCTCGAGAGCAGCGAGGCGAGCCGAGTAGATGCGTGAGCTGTCGATGGTGGTGGGGCCGGACGAATTCGCCGCGAGAAACGCCGATGCGCGCTGATAATCGGCGAGCGCCCGTTCCAGGGTTGCCGACGCGTCGTCCACCGAAGCGAAGCTGGCACCGACAGCCGTAGTCGGCGCGAGGGGCGTCGAATTCGCAGCGGTCGACGTCCCCGGAGTGATAGCCGAGTCAGAGCTTCCGACTGCCTGGGTCGAGCCCGGAATTGCGATCGTCGTCCGACCGATTGTTATTCCCCCGACGAGTAACAGCACGGCAGCGGCCGCGCGGATCCAGGACTGGTTGGTGACCCGTGAGCGCGATGGTGAGTCGCGAAGGACTCCTTCCTCTCGCGCTCTGGCCGCGATTGTGCGCCATTCGTTGAGCGGCGCTTGCTGACGGGTCCGCTCGCTGGCGATGAGCTGGTCGAGTTGGTCTTCAGACAGGTGCGACATGTTCTTTCCCCTTTCCTGCGATTGGTATTGATTCATCAACCAGGTGCGCGAGCAATCTTCTCAGTCTGGCGCGCGCCTTGAACAGTTGCGATTTTGATCCGCCTGGCGTGATTCCGAGCTCCTCTCCGATCTCGCCGTGCGTATACCCTTCAATGTCATGAAGCACGAACACCGCTCTCGCCCCTGGCGACAGCTTAGTCATCGCCTGCTCTATGGATTCCGCCAGGAACGTCCTGTCGGTGTCCTGCTCGGTGAGCGCGGAGTCGTCTTCAATGTCGGTCTCCAGCTTGGCGAGCCGCCTGATCTTGCGCAGCGCGTTGAGAGTACGGTTGACCGCGATTCGATGAGCCCACGTTCCGAATTGCGAGTCGCCCCTGTAGCTTGGGAGCGCCCTGAAGATCTGCATCCAGACCTCCTGCGAGACGTCGGCGGCCAGCTCCGGATCACCGCAAAGCCTGCGTACGAC
>JALYYH010000271.1 GCA_030946665.1 Gemmatimonadota bacterium | reverse complement strand
GCATCGCCGGAAGCTACGCACGGGTTCCGTTCGCCTACTCGGCCGACCTGACGAAGCCGCTGCCAGCCAACGAGACCGGAACGAGGTGCTTGAGCTGTAACGCGCATCTGGACATGACTACAGTGGTGTTCACTTTCCACGCCGGAGCGGGCGCCGGATTCCACCAGGTCGTGGAACTGAATGGCGGAGTCGTCATGTACAAGAACCTGACGGAAGACGCCGGTGGCGCGAGGCTCGCCCCGAGTGGTGGCAACATTGATCCATTGTTCTCGCTCGGATACGGATTCGGATACGGGCTCAGCAATCGGACAAACATCGATTTCGTTTCGGATTACACCTTCGGGATCCACGAGCGCAAAGGTCTGTCCAACGGGACCAGCAATACGAACAGCATGCCATCGCTGCGGCTTGCCCTGCGCATGGGATTCGGCCAACACACGGTTCGACGATAGCTGACGCCGCTTTGCGATGCGGGTAGAATTCAGCATCGCACTTCCGGAGCCTCAGTTGAACAGGAAAATCGTTGTCGCGGGTCTGATCGCCGCTGCCGCTTCAGTCTGGCTCGGCGCAGCGGCCCCAGCCGATCACTCGGCGCAGGCACCCGCGATTCCCGCCCGCGTGCCCGCGCGATTTCCTTCGACCTGGAACTACCCAGCGGGAGGCCGGGCAACCTTTGCGCCGCATGCTATGGTCTCGAGCAACGATCGGCTCGCTGCAGAGGTGGGCGCGGAAATCATGAGGCAGGGAGGAAACGCGATTGACGCCGCGGTAGCAACCGGGTTCGCCCTGGCTGTCACGTATCCGGAAGCGGGGAATTTGGGCGGCGGCGGATACATGGTGATCCGAATGGCCGATGGCCGCGTGGCCGCGCTCGATTACAGGGAAACGGCGCCTCTTGCGGCGACGCACGACATGTACGTCGGTCCGAACGGAAAGCTGACGGGGGAGAGCGTGATCGGCCCCCGCGCAGCTGGCGTGCCTGGCGCCGTCGCGGGGATGCTCGAGGCGCACCGAAAGTATGGCGTGCTTCCGCGGGCGAGGGTGCTGGCGCCGGCGATACGCCTGGCGTCGGAAGGATTCGCCGTCGACAGCGCACTCTCGCGCTCACTCGCGGGCGGCAAATATCGGATCGAGAATTTTGCCGGCAAGTCGCTGTTCTTTCCGAACGGCGCTCCTCCGGAGATTGGATCGACCTTTCGTCAGCCACAGCTGGCGCGCACCATCCGGCTGATCGCGGACAGCGGCGCAGCAGTGTTTTATCGAGGGAGCATCGCCGATTCCATCGCCGCGCAGATGCAGCGCGAGGGCGGTCTGATCACCAAAGCCGACCTCGCGCGGTATAAGCCGATCTGGCGGGAGCCGATCAGGAGCTCCTACCGTGGCTATTCGCTCATCTCTATGCCGCCGTCTTCATCCGGTGGAATCACTGTTACGGAGATACTGAACATTCTCGAAGCGTACGGCCCGCCTGCTGCGTTCGGAACGGCGGAACGGGTCCACGCGGTTGCTTCCGCCTCCCAGCGCGCGTTTGTGGATCGGAACGCGAAACTCGGCGATCCGGCGTTTGTCCGTGTTCCCGTTTCCACGCTGACGAGCAAGGCATACGCGAGGTCCATCGCCAGATCCATCTCCCGCGACCGGGCTGACCGCACGACCCAGCTCGCGGGCGCCATCAGCGAAGGAAGCGAGACGACTCACTACTCGGTGGTGGACAAGCTCGGCAACGCAGTCGCGACTACCACCACCCTCAACGATCTCTACGGGTCGGGCGTGTACGTGAGCGGTGCGGGGTTTTTTCTCAACGACGAGATGGATGATTTCGCGTCGCGGCCGGGGACGCCGAACATGTTCGGGCTGATTCAGGGCGAGGCGAACTCAATAGCGCCTGGCAAACGGATGCTGAGCGCGATGTCTCCGACTATCGTGCTCGACCCAAAGGGAAATCTGCTGCTGGTGACCGGCGCGCGTGGAGGCCCGAGAATCATTTCCGCGACCTCGCAGGTAATCCTCAACGTCATCGACCATCGGATGTCGCTGGCGGACGCAATGAGCGCCCCGCGAATGCATCATCAAGCGTTGCCAGATTCCGTGCGACTCGAAAAGGGCGGATTCGACCCCGCGGTGATTGCGCGGCTTCGGGCGATGGGACATTACGTGTACGAGTTGGGCGGGATCGCGTCGGCCGCGTCGATCATGCGCGTGAAAGGGGGTTACGAGGGGATGGACGACCCGCGCTCGCGCGGGGGGGCTGTGGGCTTTTAGCGCAGCCTTTTGCGCCCTGCTTGCCCGCGCAGTTCTTGATGCTTCGCGGGTCAGTCGGGCGGGGGTGTCACCAGTAAGCGCGCAAAAAAAAGTCCGGCGCAAAGCAACTCGCGTCGGACTTTAGTTCGTGACCGCCAAAATTGCGATTAGATGTTGACCTGAGTCGCCGAGTTGAGAGTGGCGGTGATGCGTCCGCCTGAGTTTACGCAGCCCTCGTAGTTGGCCGTGGCAGCAGCGGCGCCAGCTCCAGCTGCGCCTCCAACCGCGGCACCGATCACCGTGGCCTTTGTGCTCCTGCCCAGGATCTGGCCGGCGATCGCACCGATTGCAGCGCCACCGACGACCTTCTGTATGTCCTTGCTCTTCGGCTGATTCCTCACCTTGCTAACCTGCGCGTAGCTCGTAGTCGCGCTCACCGGATAGGTGTGTCCACCAAACTTCACCGAACTCACCCGGAAGCCCATCACGACGTTGTCATTCGCATTCTCGCTGCGCTTCAACTCGGTCACTTCGACGTCGGCCGTTGCGCCAGCGGGAATGACCGCCCCGTTTGAGCCTGTGATCGCGTCAGTCACCGTGGCGGTGAAGTGATCACCGACCTTGTTGGTGTTGGTGCAGATCTTTGACGCCGACGAAAGATTGAGCGTCGAGCCGGCGGCGATCGTTCCGACGCGCGCTGCGGCCGTTCCGGCCGGAGTACGCGTTACCGTATTTCCGCTCGAAGTGACCGAAGTCGTTGGTTTGCGAGTCGTGGTCGTCGGCGTGCGGGTGGCGGTCGTGGTTCTCGTTGTCGTCGTGCGCGGCGCAGTGGTAGTTGGCGCCGGATTCTTCGCTGTGCCCGCGGGAACGTCGGCAAGTGTCGGCTGCGCGGCGGTGTCGCGGTTTGCGAGCTGGATGTCCTTATTGAGAGCAGAGTCTGCGGCGGCGGTGTTGTCCTTCTTTACCGAGCACGCACCAGCGAGAAGCGTGATCGCGAGCGCGAGCGACGCATTCAACCGGGGAATATATTGAACCATTAAGCCTCCTCCATCGTGTGACGAGCGCCTGGGTGTGCCCAAGCTCATGAGTAAGTGAGTGGTGCAATCCACATACCAAATATGAAGAATCTCAGGATAGCTGCGCCATATTACAAACCGTACTTGCTGCCCTTCACCATAGGGCTGGTGATAGTTGTCGCGTCATCGGCAATTACCAGCGTTATCCCTTGGCTTTTGCGCAAAGCCATCGACGCGATCAGCGCTAACGCTCCTCTCAGCGCGGTCTGGAAGCTGAGTGGTCTCATCGTGATCGCCGCGATAGTCGGTGGCGCACTCAGATACGGAATGCGCGAGCTGATGAATGGCGTGAGTCGCTGGATCGAATACGACCTGCGCAATGATCTCTTCACACATCTGGAGACGCTCGACACAGCCTACTTTGCACAGACGCGCACCGGCGACATCATGGCGCGGCTCACCAACGATCTCGGCGCGGTGCGCATGGCGGTGGGTCCGGCCGTCATGTACCTCGCAAACACGATCACCGGAGGCCTGTTCGCGCTCTTCTTCATGCTGCGCATCGATGTCAGGCTCACGCTGCTCGCGCTCGTTCCAATGCTGCTTCTCCCGGTGCTCACGATCCGGATGGGAAAAGCAATCCATGATCGCTTCGAGGCCGTCCAGGAGCATTTTTCGACTCTGACGACGCGAGCGCAGGAAAACCTGAGCGGAGCTCGAATCGTTCGCGCATACAGGCAGGAGACGGCGGAGATCGCGCGATTCGGCGCGGTAAACGAACAATACCTGGCACTGAACATGTCGCTGGTGCGTCTGTGGGGAACCCTCAACCCCCTGTTCGCCTTCTTCGGGGGACTCGGCGCGGTGATCGTGCTGGGCGTCGGGGGCGCGCTCACGATTCGAGGCACCATTTCCGTCGGATCGTTCGTCGCGTTCGGGATGTACCTCACGATGCTCACCTGGCCGATGATTGCGCTCGGCTGGGTGGTGAACCTGTTCCAGCGCGGCGACGCATCGATGGGACGCCTGGCGGAGATCCTCGACGTGCGCTCGGAGATCGGCGGTGCGCAACCGGTCCAGCATCTCCCGCCAAATGACTCCGGCAGGACAATCGAATTCAGAAACGTAGGATTTCATTATCCGTCGGACACGCCCGGCCAGCCGCGCTGGGTGCTCCGCAACGTGAACTTCACAGTTCCCGCCGGCGCGACCCTCGGCGTGGTCGGCGCCACCGGCAGCGGGAAGAGCGCGCTCATCGATCTCATTCCGCGCATGTACGACCCACAGGAAGGCGAGATACTGATCGACGGCGTGACGACGCGCCGCATCCCGCCCGACGAGCTGCGGCGCGAGATAGGCTTCGTTCCTCAGGAGAGCCTGCTTTTCAGCGATACCATCCGGGCGAATCTCTCTTATGGTACCCACGACGCAGAGTCCGCCGAATGGTCAGCGGCAGTTGCCCAACTCGACGAGACGATCGAGGAATTCCCGGGTAGGTACGAAACGATTCTCGGCGAGCGGGGAATCAATCTGTCGGGCGGGCAGAAGCAACGCGCTTCACTCGCTCGCGCGCTGGCCAGAAAGCCAAGCATCGTGCTGCTCGACGACGCGCTGTCCGCGGTC